>JAYUTU010000383.1:0-9090 GCA_043754975.1 Bdellovibrionales bacterium
ACCTCAACAAACAAGACCTTAGCTGGGTAACTTTATCTTCATTTTACGCGACTTCGGGCCAGTGGCACCAACTAGACCCTTCTATAAAACTGTGAACCAAAGCTGGAGATAGCAGAGATACTTTTAAGGCGCATACTTGGAAATAACTTAAACACCCTTAAAAAGAAGGTATTTGGTTTAAAGCAAAGTTGTCTCATCATAATACGGTATTAATGTTTGGCACGCTTTGCACTCTTATCTGACGAGGTGCAATTGATTTTAACTTTAAAAGGAGACCAGTATGAAAACTTTTATTTCAGCTTTATTTTTGTTTTTTTATATTTCATCCCAAGCCGCATCTGTTAAAATTTGTGCGAATTTTCAAACTATTGGACTGAGACAAGATTGCGTAAAAGCAATAAAAACAAATAGAACAGCATCAGACTACTCAATATATAACTGTGCAACTTTTGCAACCATTGGAATTCAAAAATCGTGTCTGGAAGCAGTGCAATTTACTCCATCAATTTCTGCTAATGATATAGCGGACTGTCAGACGTTTAATACGGTCGGCGGACAAATGGATTGCTTAACATCGCTGTGTCCCGAGCACGGCATTTTCGGCGGATGCAAATAAATTTTATTTGCGATGATACACTTGTGGCAACTTTTGCTTATTTATTCTGAATTTTCAGCGAATAATTTCAACCCAATTGAAGGAGACAATTTATGAAAGTATTTTTATCGCTCATGATAACTTTGGTCGCTGCATCTCAAGTTTTTGCAGAGTCCTATAGAACATTTGTTGATTCCACTGGGCGCAATGTAGTGGCTCTAACACTCATCCAAAGTAAAATTGCTACTGAAGAGGTGGTTGCAAACATGAGAAGTGAATTTGGAGCAGCAGTCGAGGGTTCTTTAGAAAGCAAACTGAAAATTACTTCTGCGAATGGCAAAGTTATTTTGATTATTCCTGAATCTGTTAGTCGGTCAAACTGGAACCATCAAGTTTTGGGCCGTTTTTCGGATGGCGATACACGAGTTTTAGAAGGACAAATTATTATCAATGGCGAGACGACTAACAAATTAGTTGAAATTTTCGCTTCAGAATAGCTGCGTTCTGAGAGGATAGGCGGTTCAAAGCCCGAATTGTTCAATTCTAACATTTAGCTTTACCATAGTTCTTGATAAAATTGTGTGATTGCAGCGGGTCTTTTGCAACGAATTTCACCGATTTTTGAAATTTGCTGCATGTTTTTGATTTACTGCGGATGTTTTTCAAGATTTTGAATAAACGAATCCATTGCAGCTTAAATTCTTAGTCTGCGGATTGGTTGAAATTGTCGAAATCTATCTTGAAGTGCTGCTGGTTGAAGTCATCTTCGAGATTATGCTGAACTTTTGGAGGCCCTCTGGCTGGATGCAGTGGTGGTGGCTTCGTGGCTAGACCCACGTGTTCAAGGATTTTCCGAATCACTTTGGGATCTTCGATGGCTGCAATAATTTTCATTTTGCCGCCGCATTTGGTACAAGTTTCGACATCAATGTTGAAGACCCTTGCTAGCAGCCGTGCCCAGGGAATATTTTTCTTTTTTAGCTCGAGCTGTTTTGGATCAATGATGTCTTGGTCTTGGCTGACAACTTTTAGTTCTGGTGGTTTTGGGACGATTTGTTTTCGGTGTTTGTAATGGGGGCCTACCACTCCATGATATCTTGTCAGATGAACTCTTGGCCTTGGAACCAGTGCCACAAGTCGCTCCATAAGCTCCATCGGTGTTAACTTCAGCGCTGTAGTTCCGTCGTCCCATGGTTTTTTGAATCGATAAATCACGTTCATGGGCTTTGGTGGCGACTCCTGCATGCAGTGAAAATCCAGAGTTCTTCGCGACGAGTCCTTTTGTGACGGAGTGATCGTTATCGGTGACGGACTTGAGCACGATCGCTTTTTTGCCTTTGCTTTTGCCGGTGGCAAACCTGTAGGTCACAGACGTCGCTTGAAGCTTTGATAGCGTGTCTTCATCTGGAATCGGTATTTGGAATCCGCTGTCGTTATCATCTTTGATAATGATCTTTTGTCGTTCCAAGTATTTGGTGATTTTGTAAATGATTTTCGTCAGGACTTCTTCAATTTCTTTAACTGTCGGTGGTGCTGCCACCCAGAAGTCGATGGGTTCGTTTTTATCGCTTAACTCGTAGCAGCCGTCCACAAATGTTACAAACGCAACCCATCAAGTTGTCTTAAAAAATAAATCTGGAGTGGTTGGTAGCTACGCTCACGTTGTGGCCACTGATGCTAATAGTTTTCATCAAGGTTCGATGGGCGTGATGTATGGAGCACAAACCGCAAATGGACAAGGCACCTGGTTTATTGAGCCCCGGATGGTTGCAACACCTTCCGCATTTGTGGTCGCACCAACTGGCAATGTGGGCGTTGGAATTACAGCTCCGAATGCAAAATTGCAAATTATGGATTCGATCGCGGGGCTAACCACAGGCTTGCAAGTAAAGCCTTACCATGTTCCGGGTGTGGTCGCAGGAACAATCTTAGATACGGCCGATGCCGATGGGACAGTTAGATCACTCTCACTGCAAAATAATGGTGGTTATGTCGGTATTGGAACAACAACTCCCAGCGATAAACTTGATGTCGTGGGCGGTGGAATAAGGCTTTATGGTAAAGATGCATTCCAAGGTCAGGACTCATGGCTTAGGCTTAGGCTCAATCAATCAGGTTCTTTTACTTCTGGTACCCATACGCCGCGAAATTTTAATGCCTCAGGGATAACTACTGGAGCGCTTTATGAGGATCCAGGCGCAGGAAATCTGAAGGTCAGCGGCAATGTTGGTGTTGGTTTGGCCTTTGGAGAATCCGCAACCGCCAGATTAGATGTTCGCGGAACCATATTGCCTGGCGCGCAAACGCAGGACGCCGGCTGCGGGCCCTTGGGTGCGCAAGGTTATAATTCATCAACGGGTGCACCGCTTTACTGCGCGAGCAGTGGTAGATGGACACCAGTTGGTGGCGGCGCGGCGGCGGTGGCGGCTGCGTTATGGCTACTCAGACTAATTCAGGTCAAAATAATTATTGTCCTGCCGGACACTATATGCGAGACATCGTTTTCCCTCGAGGTAATCAAGATAATGCTTCTGCCCAGTGGGCGCAGATTACGTGTTGTCCGCTATAAAAATCAATATTGGTAATTCTCAGTTCGTCACAAAATGAATCGATCATCTTTTTTTCACCGTCCTCATTTTCATCATCGACTTAACAACTTGTTTCTACTCAGTAATGTTTAGTTTCTCAAAATAGTTCATCAATTTTGTCCTTTACATCAAAAAAAAATATGAGGTATTCCAGTGATTTAAATCTATTCAATGATGGATAAATACTTGCATTGTTTAGTCCCTGTGAATGCAAACGGGGGATATCATGATCATTATGAAACACGCTTTTGGCCTTTGTCTTAAGATCACATCTGGATTTATGTTCATCATAAGTTTATGCCTCATCAACCCAAAAGCGTTAGCTCATGATGGATTGCACAGCACCGACGTGCAAATTTCAGGTGTGATCGAAGTTGTTATTGCGACCGATGCGAAGCGGACTAAAAGTAATCGGCAAACTTTTATCGTTGAAAAATCTGGTAAGCGTCACGAAATTTCTTTACGGAAGCCAGTGGCCATTCTACCCGGCACCAAAGTGCGCGCTAAAGGCCATCGAAAAAGTTTAACTAAAATTGAAGATGTTGTTCTTTATGCCGCTGATGGTGGTGCGTTGACGACAACACAAACCATGCTGGCAGCACCACTGCCTCCGCAAATTGGCAGCCGTAAGGTGGCCGTTTTTTTAGTGAATTTTCAAGACAATCGCTTGGCTTTAACCACGCCAACGATTGCCAGCCAAGTTTTAAACGGCAAGCTGAGTGATTTTTTTCGTGAAAATTCTTATGGACAAACTTACCTGACAGGTGATGTTTTTGGTTGGTATACGATCCCACTGGACTCGACGGCTTGCAATATTAACACGCTTGAAACGATGGCCAATCAAGCAGCTCTCAACGAGGGAAAAGATCTTTCGATTTATCACCATAAAATTTACGTGTACGAAGGGCAAAATAATATCAGCCATTGTGGCTACTTTGCTGGGATGGGTACTCTGGGTGATGGAATCTCGCCGGGTCGGATTGATATCAACGGATCCGATTATTTTGTTAAAAATTTCGATGTGACAGCGCATGAATTGGGTCATAACTTGGGTTTGTTTCATTCCCATAGTTTATATAAATGTGAAGGTGGTAAAGCGCCGCTAGGACTTTGCAACAGCGCCGAATACGGCGATGATTTTGATACAATGGGTTGGGGGCGTGGGGCGCACTTTAATGCGTATCACAAGGAGCGCCTTGGATGGCTGAATGTCAGTGGCACACCAACAGTCAAAACAGTTGCAGTTGCCGGTGATTATGATCTTGAGGTTTTCTCAACTCAGACCCTCGGCGTAAAAGCGTTAAAAATACTTCGAGAAATTAATCCTGTGACGGGTAAAAATATTTATTTCTATCTTGAAAATCGACAATCCGTTGGTTTTGATTCGGCCATTCAATCCTATTATTTTGGTGATTATTCTAAAGGTGCCGTGCTTCGGATGGTCATGGATGGTGATCCCAACGGAAGTTTTTTAGTCAATGCCATGGCCGGTGATGGTCAACATTCGGCTTCTAACTATAAAATGAATACGGTCATACCCGTTGGCCGATTTTTTTCGGATGCTGTCAGTGGCTGGATGTTCGAAATAATTTCAGCATCGACAACGGGCATTCGTGTGCGTATTTCTAAAAAACGACCGCCTGTGCTGCAACTGGCAAGTCAACGAAATGTGCTGCGGGCATTACCGGGTGCAGTGGTTCCAGTGCCGGTGTCGGTGATCGCGGGTGATTCAGCACTTGCAAAAGTGCAACTGCTGTCTGCAGGTTCCATTATTTGTGAATCGGCAGTTGCACCATTTACTTGTGCTGTCACAGCTCCTGCGACAGCCAATTCACGATTAATTATTCAAGCTGTTGCGATAGATGCTTTAGGCATGCAAAGCCAGCCACGCTACATAAAAATTTCTACAGATGCCAGCGCCCCGTCGGTCAGTATAACGGCACCGTCACTTGGCGCAACAGCAACACCGGGTGCGGCCCTGGCGATCAGTGGAGAAATATTTGATAATTTAGGAATGGATCGAATGGAGGTTATGTTATCTGGACAAAAATTTTGTGACTACGACTTCCAAGGCGCAATGTCCGGCATAGTGTGTAGTCTTAATTTACCCAGCTATCTTGCAAATGCGACTTATGCTCTTCAAGTCAATGCGTACGACGAAGCGGGTAATAAGACAACCGTTGAGCGGTCGATTCAAGTCGGTACCGGCGGAGCTCCAATTTTTTCTTTACCGTCCATTTCATTGGTTGGCGATTTAACCGCGGCTGTGATTGAACCGTATTCAAGTATGACAACAAGTTTTGCGATCAATGAAAAACCGGGTGGTGACGGCTTTGCCGGATATTTCGTTCGAAAAAATGACATCGATGTGGGTCGATTTGTGACCTCTGCATCCGGCGAGAAATTCAATCTAAGTTTTGTAGGTGCCGACAATTTTTATATGCGTGGACCAGCTGCCAGTGTCGATGTCACTGTCGGTAAAATAGACCAAGCCGATCGGATTCTTCCAACAGTTGCAATCACTGCGCCCGCGGATGGGGTTACCGTGGCGCCACTTAGTTATGTCAACATAACAGCAACTGCTAGCGACAACGTTGCAATTACGAAAGTAGATTTTTATGTTGGTGGCGTGCTGACCTGCTCGACAACTTTTGATTATTCATGCACGTGGGCCGTGCCACGAACCAAAGGCAAATATTATATCATCGAGATCCAAGCTTTTGATAAAGCGGGAAATGTTTCGAAAAAACAAATCACAGTCAATACGGGCGTGACCACAACAACCACAGGCGGGCGACGGAAGTAGGGATCTGGCGCTGCCATCGGATTTCTTTTACAAGGTCAAATCCAAATTTTCTAAAAACTTCAGACAGGATTTGACTTCGACCTCGTTATCATTTGAATATTCATGTTTAATATTTTTCACAAGTTGTATTTTTTTACAATTTTTAAAAAAGTTCTCAAAAGATTTAAAATTTGCCGAAACTGTGTTTTCGCTTAACTTAACTTCGATCAAGTGGGTTGGCTTTTTGTCTCTCAGGACCAGAAAATCGATTTCTTTGTGGTTTCGAAGTTTAGCAAATTGTAAGTCGAATTCTTTTCCTTCGACGTCGGCTAAGTAATCGATTTCTTTCTTCAGCGCTAAGGAAACTAAGTTCTCTAATTTACAGGACTCATCCCCACGCACTCGTGCGGTATCGTAAAAATAGTACTTTCCAGACTTCTTGATCGCTTTAGAAATATTTTTTGAGTAGGGGTTTACTCTAAAAACAATAAATAGATTTTCAAGAGATTCAAGCCATTTCTTGACGGTCTTTTCATCCCTTTGTAGGTCCTCGGCTAACGCGTTTACAGAGATCGTCGACCCAACTCGTTCGGCTAAGAGTTCAATCAAAATTTCTATCGAATCGATGTCTTTAATATTTTCCACTGACATCATATCCTGCCGTAGAATTAAGTCTGAATGGGTTTTTCGCCATTTTCCATAAAACTTTTCTGTGCCATCAAAGAAGGGTTCCGGAAAGCCGCTGACTGAGAGCAGCTTTTTATAATTATTTTCGGGGGTGTCTATTTTTTTTAACTCTTTTAAGTCAAGTGGATGCAATCGATAAGAAAAAAATCGCCCGGCTAAAGAATCTCCAATTTTTTTTGAAATATCTAATCGGGCGCTTCCCGTGACCAAGATGCTTTGTTTTTTAAGATGACCATTGTCGAAGTGACCTTTTAGCCAAAGCTTCCAGTTTTTCATCTTATGAATCTCGTCAAATATGACAAGATCTGTAGATCGATCCCATTCGTTTTTCAAAAAAACATTGATAAATTCTTTGATATCGTAGTTATAGTAAGAATAATTTTCGGATAAGGTTTTTGATAGTGTCGTCTTTCCGACTTGTCGTGGGCCAGACAAAAGTACAATCTTGGTTTTTGCGTACTCCAGCACGTGCGGGGATAAATAGCGTGACCTCTTCATAAAGACATTTTCGGATTTTAGTCCGAAATAGTCCTAATCAGGCACAGAAGGCCCAAGGACTCGATCAGACTAAGCCCTCTTAGTCTCGTGATTTAGCCAAAAGACTAGTCGAGCTTTTTGGTTCCAGACTTCATAAAAAATCGGCGTGTGCCGTTAAAGAGATGTGGTTTAGGAGAAATGAACTATGTCATTTAATTATAAAAAGTCAGAGAACCATTCGCAGGGTGAAAGTTTTTGGACTTCCAACTCGGATTTATTCTTGGGATTATCGTCCATTTTTCTTTTGTTGTATGTCGTTGCCAGCCTTCGCTCGGGCGCAGACGGAGTCAATAATGCCAATGAAAATAAAAAAATGAAAGTGCAAATTCAAGATTTGCAAAACCAATTGCAAACTTATGAATCTGTTAAGCAGCAGTACATGCAAACTCAAGCCTCGAAAAGTGAAACGGACGAATACAACGAGCTGATGGATAAATTGACTTTGCTTCAGCAGGAAGCCAAAGACGAAAAAGATGGTTCGCAATATGCTTAATGCCAACAGTTTTGCGAAAACAAAGATTGTTAACCGCAATGAAGTGATCGTTGAAAAAGAGCAAGTCATCGTTGCAAAAGAAGAAACGATCGTCGAACAAAGCGGAAAAATTTCTCGATGGCTTTTTTAAAATCACTAAACCCCGGCGGGCCACCGCAGTCTTCAGGTGGCGCTGCATTTTTCCCATCTATGCAAACGGGATATTTCTCGTTCATATCGGCATCTACAAATTTTTCAAAAATAATTTGATGAGACCACCAATCCCCAAAATCATAAATAAATTCAAACTCAGGGTGCTTTTCAGCCATGACGCCAACTTTGAATTTTGAATCATCAAGCCAGTCTTCGCACTCTGTATCAAATTCGGGATCTGAATAGTCTTCATTATTAATTCTAAAAATATAACTGTGATATCCCTTCCAACTAAAGACATCTTGAATCGCATAGTGAAGTGTTCGAAGTGATGAGTTTTCTAGGACTTGAATTCTTCGCCAGACAGCTGGCTCGGTAGAGTTTAGAATCACTTTGAGCTGAACTACTTTTTGAGTCATCGGTAACCACCCTTTGACTTAATTTTTAACGATACTTTTGTTATTGATCAAGATTCGTATGGCCAATAAATTGGACAGCAGTCGGTTTTACAACCTTTTTAAGTCATTTTAGGATTAGCGGACCGTTCTGAAACCTGAAGCATAGCTTACCGGTCCATGTTTGGATCAAATACCGAGCGAAGACAGGCAAAACTAAAATTATGCCTTATTAAAATGACGGCAAATGGCCACTTTGCCGTCGAATTTCAAGTGTTATCGATACAGCGATTTTGCATTTCGATTTTTAGAAAATCAAAATTCCTAAAGCAATTAAACGATTAACGACGAAAAACCCTTCTTAAAGTTTTTTAAGTTTAAAAATTTTTTGAAAAATACCGTTCTAGAAGCTTGCTTTTCTAGAAACAAAAAAATCATTTTGAGTTTCCGTTAAATACCAAGAAATTTTAAGACTAGATTTTTGTCTAGAAAGAAGATCTTTTCTGATTTAGCCGCTTCAAAAAGGTCGGTTTTGAGATGGCGGATTCAAGCAATGCGATGCCGTGAGTATCGTGTATTCATCAATAAAAATGCCAGAGCACATCCAGCCGTTTTCAAAAACTATCTGCACCAGATCTGGGGTTCCCGATAATGGCTTTCCATTAATCAAGGATCTTGCTTTTAGCGAACCAGCCAAAATAAAAATTAAGATAACGAAATTTATTTTTTTAAAAATCATCTTAATTAAGAATTTGCTACATTGATAGGTTGTCAATAAAAGAATCGCAAAAGCTCAATATTCGGTATGACTAGGCCTGCAATTCAATGCACAAACCCGCCACGCTTTAAAAAGATGTCTTTTTCGACCGAAGCTAAGG
>JAYUTU010000384.1:0-9082 GCA_043754975.1 Bdellovibrionales bacterium
TTTAGATTCGTTTGCCTCTATTTTTGCTTACATTGCAGGGACTTCATTGGGCCTCTGGTCTGTCATTCACCTGTATGAGCTGATGCTACTGACTGCTAAAGTAAAGGATATCCGGCTTGTGGAATCTAAAATTTCAGTGATGAAGCTAAAGCTTAAATCGAAAATAACTACACAGCTAAATAAATTGGGCTCCTCGCATAGCATGGCAGCGGATATTAAAAAAGAAATTCAAAATATCTACCGGCAAATGTCGATTCTGGAATTTAGCCATCACGGTGACTACCAACAATTGCTTAATTATTTAAAAGCAGCGACAACTTTATACGATTTAACTGTTGCTGGTGAAATTGAAATTATGAATCAGCGATCAAAAAATACAGAATTACAAACAAAAGAAGTTCTGCAATTAGATAATAATTTTCAAAATCCATTTTTCTGGCGTAAGCTTTATAAGTATGAAACCAAAATGCTGCGTCTGGTTTACAACATCGTAACTTTAACATTGGAGCAAAAAAACTTAGTTGATAATTATAATTTGATCCTAGGTAAAAAAGGAAAAAGATTGCCGATGACTCCGCTAGTTGAAATAGAATGTTTCGAACATTTATGGAAAATCGTAAATGAAGAAGATAAATTAGCAGCTGCAGCTGTCATGGCCAGCGATATAAATATGGACCTCGAGTCTGGTGCAGATCTTAACGGTGATTCTGAAAATGAAGTTAAAAAAGTTGCTTAAAGCAGCGGAGATTAGTTTATGTACCCAGTCACACTCAAAATTTTAATTGTTGATGATCACTCGACAATGCGTAAAACCATACGAGAAATATTAGCTGAAATGGGTTATTCCAATACTCTTGAGGCCTTTGATGGCCAAAATGCTATAGACATCCTGCATAAACACGTCAGTACAAGCAATCCTATTGAATTCGTTATTTCTGACTGGAATATGCCAATATTAAATGGGCTAGAACTTCTTAAACACTGCCGCGGATCCCTGGAGCTGAAATCAGTTCCGTTTATGTTGGTCACCGGTGAGCGCGAGCAGTCCCAAATCGTGGATGCTGCCAAGGCGGGAGTTTCGGATTACTTAATTAAGCCTTTTTCGCCATTGAAAATTAAAGAAAAAATTGAAAAGATTTATTTGCGAACACAAGCTGGACTAAAGACTGAGTAAATTGGAGAGAAAAATAAATTTGCTTAGCAAACTGTATTTTCATTAAGAATAAACCGAGTAGTTAATTAGAAATCGGAGCTTAATTATGAGTGATCTAAAGACGAGGGGTTCAAAGACGAAATTTTTAGTCGTGGATGATGTTTCGACGATGCGTAAAATAATAAAAAATATTTTAACTGAATTAGGTTACACCAATTTAGTTGAGGCTGTTGATGGTGCCAATGCTTTAGAGGTTTTAGCCAGTAACGGGCAGACAGATTCACCAGTTCAATTTATTATTTCTGATTGGAATATGCCAAACATGATGGGGATTGATTTACTGAAGCACTGTAAAAAAACACCAGAATATAGATCTCTGCCATTTATCTTAGTTACAGCTGAGAGTGAACAACACCAAATTTTAGAGGCCGTTAAGGCCGGAGTTTCTGATTATATCGTAAAACCATTTTCGGCACAAAAAGTAAAAGAAAAAATTGAGCGTGTGCACAGTAAGCTTCAAGCAGACAAAAAAGTAGCTTAACAGTGTACGCACCAAAGACCCGCTTTTTAATTGTTGATGATTACTCGACCATGCGAAATATCATTAAGACATCGTTGATTGAGCTTGGATTTTCAAATTTCATCGAAGCCAGCGATGGGTTGAAGGCGATTGAGATTCTTGAACAGCAGTTAGCCAAAGACGAACCCATTGAGTTTATTATTTCCGACTGGAATATGCCCCACATGCTAGGGATCGATCTTTTAAGACACTGCAGTAAATCTTTAGAGTTCACAAACATTCCATTTATTTTAGTGACAACCGAATGCGGCCACGAGCAAATCATGGAGGCCGTCAAAGCCGGTGTTTCTGATTACGTTATAAAGCCTTTTTCATTTGGAAAGATTAAAGAGAAAATAGAGAAAGTTTATAACAAGCACCATCCGTTTTTCAAAGTCAGTTAATTTTTAAACCCACGGAGTTTCGCATGTTCTCAGTTAAATCTAGAATCCTTATCGTTGATGACATGGCGACAATGCGCCGACTGACTGTCTATCAGCTAGGAGCCCTAGGTTACAGTAACATTGAACAAGCTGGGGATGGACAACAAGCGCTTGATATCATCTTATGTGGAATAAATGAAGATAATCCTATTGAATTAGTTATTTCAGATTGGAACATGCCAAACATGTCCGGAATTGAACTTTTAGAAGTGGTTCGTCGTAGCCGTGACATTGCAGACTTGCCATTTTTCTTAGTGACTGCTGAAGATGAAAAAACCCAAGTCGTTCGAGCCCTTAAAAGCCGGGTGAGTGACTATTTGTTAAAACCAATTGATAAAAACATTTTAGAGCAGAAGCTATTGCTTCTTATCAAACAGCGCCAAGCTGCCTAGGTTGACTTTACTAGTAGTAGTAAATCACATCGCCGTCGAAACTTTTAAACTCAGAACCCACTTTTAATTTGACGCCCAAGCGGCCTTGAAAACGCTGGATTTTCGACATGTCTTCGCTCATAGCTATTCGAATCGGTGAAATAAAACTAGCTAGTAAAAAATTATCGATATTCATTTTAAACTGGTGTTGTTTTTTTCCGTTCTCTTCAATTAGTCCTAAATAAGTAACTTTAAATTTCAAAGTCTCCATCCGGTCCCAAATTAAAAAATCAATGACAGTTGTTTTCTCTTTTTTTAGAGCTTCAAAATTCACTTTTAACCAACGTTCGAAATTAGCAGGGGCTACTAAGACTTTGGGTTTTTTGAATTCTTTTATCTGCTCAGGCTTCCCCACGCTTTCATATTTAATTCTTACCTTGTTATCAGTAACGTCAATAGTGCCGGTTTCGTTTGTCTGAAGCTGTGTGACTTTGTATTCAAGAATTTCCGCAGTGGATTCAACTATTTTCCCAAATTCTTTAAGCTGCGGTTTATCATCTAACTTAAAAACAGAATTAATTTCGATAGCAGTACCCACCACTTTTTCAGTTTGTTCTAACATAAACAGTGGTTTTTCCATTTTTTTATCTAATGGGAAAACTTCAGCATACATAGCATGAGCAGGAGTGATAGCAGCGACAGCACCAAATAAAAATAGGGAAGTCAGAATTATTTTTTTCATTCAAAAAGTTTATCTTGAATTCAAAAGACTTCAAGTCCCATTCTGAGAAAAACTGTACACCCTGTCAGACAGTGAAAAACTGATCGACAGATTTTTTAATTAAAAAGCACCAGAGCTGTGTAGAACTAATGCTTTTGGCTTTCGCCTTGCATTTGTTCCAGGTGGGGGATCTGATGCGAAACACTATATCCTTAACGACCGTAATTCTAATCCTTGGATTGACATTGAGTTTTCAAAACTGCGGCAGGTCCCAGATCTCGTCGGATCAGTTGTCGGTGAATCAGATTCAAGTAGCTGGCGGATTACAAACTAGTGCCTACAATAAAATCGTTTATCACACGACCACTGAAAAATTTGATCGTACGGGTCCAGTCGGGCTGCTACTTAAAATCAATTTAAGCAGCGGCACTATGACTCAAGTAAAGACAATCGATAATGGCACGGTCAGTGTTCCTGGCACAGGCCTAGCTTGCGATCTGGATAGCCAGCGCCTGAATGAGTTGTCAGCCCTGCTGGCGACGTCACGCGTGTGCCAGAGCCAAGCGTTGCAGTCCGATGATATAGTCACTTGTGCAGCCCAGGCCGTGTCAGATTTGCGGCTGATCGATGAAGCCAGTGGTGATCAAATTGAGCTCCGTGCGGATACGTGCAGTTCGGGAGTTTTCTTGTGCGATGGTTTAGATCAAAGCTTGCGGGATTTACTCAGTGATTTATTGCTTCGGTTACCCGAAAGCTGCCGCTTAGCTACAATAACTGTGCTTGGCGACTGATCTTGCTGACTAATTTAGGCCGCAACTTTGTTGTCTCGAGGCTGCAAGACTAAATCAGTAAATGTCGTTACGAATTCTCGTCGGTTGAATGGTTTTTGAATAATTCCTTTAATCTTAAAAGGCGAAATAAATGGCTGAAAAACAGCTACATCAGCACCAGTGAAAAGAAAAAAATCAATTTCAGCAGTCGCAGGATTTTTCTTAATGTAGGACAAAAATTCTAAGCCATCCATTGGACTCATCATCAAGTCAGAGACTATGGCGCAGACTTGGGCTCTGTTTTCTGGGTTAATCAGAAAGATTTGCGCCTCTTTTACCGAAGAAAAAGTTTGAACTTTTAGGGGCGTTGTAGAAAGCATGTCTGAAAACAGCTCCCGTAAATCAGCATTATCATCGACCATCAAAACAACGTTCCGCATTTTGGTCTCCTCTATTTTTTTTTAAGATTAGCATGACTTTTTGAAAATTAGAAATGACTAGCAAGCTAGCGTTTTACAGTGAGAAAAGCAGTCAAAGTGTCGTTAAATAGCAGTGAAGTTTATGTTCAATACTGACAAGACTTAGACGATGGTCCATTTTTTTAAAACAACGTCTCTGTTAGGATAAACCTTTCAGGAGTTTCCAATGCACCATCTCATGTCTATTCTAGTTGCGACAAGTTTTTTGGGTTGTTCAAGTCCATCCGTTAGAGCTCCTCAGCAATCAAAAGAGTCAAGCACTCAAAGTGTCAACATACCAGCCGCACTTAAAGAAGGGCCCACTGCTGCCGAGTCTTCATTTCAAACTTTGATGGGTGTTACTGGTAATGGAGAAAAATCACGAGCAGTTGCAAAATTTCTAAACCGGCAACGAGATTTCTATTTTATTGCTCATGGACTACTAAATAATTTTGACGCTGAATTAGATAAACTGATCGAAATGAAGAAAATGGCACCCCTTACAGTCAGTGATTTTGAAACGGTTGACCGGCTGCAATTTCAATTGCGAATTGCCTGGGAATTTTCAGAGCGCAATTTGCATGAGATTTTAGATATCTACGAACTTGCGCTCAGAAATGCTAATGATCCCAGTGCTGAATTTCACCAGGCCAGCCTATGGATCGTAGAGAATATCGCTGGCTGGTTAAAAGCCGGCGCAAAAAAAGGGGATTCCTCAGCAATTATTTCTCTGGCGCAAAATCTAGATGATGTAAATTATCAAGTCCGAGAGTCCCTTGCTACGCGCGGAAAAAAAATAATACGTATTCCCTCATTCGCAAAGTTTTACTTACTTAGTGCCGAAGCTTACAAAGCAGCCCACGCACAAAGTTTAAAATTTGCAAAATTGCGCCAGCCGACGTTACTTGATTCCTTTATTGGAAGGGAGTGGCTTAGATACAAAGCGGATCGCGAAAGTGAATCCTTAAATGAATTAAAAAACTGGCAGGATAGTGAGACCGCGGCTGAACGAAGACCACAAGCACTGGATACTTTATATCCTGATGCCGGCGCGCCGGGGCAAGTTACTGGAAATCGTTTTCCAGAAAACACTTGGGCTATTACTTTAGATGACGGACCCCATCCGACCCACACGCAAGCAATGTTTGATGTTCTACGACAGGCTGGAATAACTGGAACATTTTTTTGGCAGACAAAAAATTTACTGGCCTATCCTAATTTCAGTGCCCGAGCGCGTGAGCTTGGCTTTCACCGCGCCAATCATTCCTACACACATGCCAATTTGCCAAAGCTAGGTCAGGCTGGTCTAAATCATGAGATCAATGATGCTTTTGATGATTTCCAAAAAATTGTGGGTGCTCAGCCGACACTCTTTCGTTGTCCGTACGGTGCGTGTGGAGCAAGTGGCTCGACGATTCGCCAGATGATTGCAGCAAAAAATGCTCTGCATATTTCCTGGAATGTTGATACGCTAGATTGGCAGGATAAAAATGCACAAAGTATTTTCGAGCGCACGCGAAAGCAGATTGATTTACGACGTCACGGAATAATGCTTTTACATGATATTCATCCGCAGTCTGTTGTTGCTTTAAAGCTGATAGCAAATTACCTGCGGGAAAAAAAATACAGTGTGAAGGCGTTACCAGAAATAATTAGCTTAGTCCGAGAAAAACCTTATGCGTCACCATAGATTAATTTTAACTGCTTTGATAATCCTCAGTGGTTTTAGCTCCCTTGGTGCCCGTGCAGCGGGCTGGAAGCTGCAGGAATTGGCGCGGGGTTCAAATGCCTTATTAGTGCAAATGGACGTTATATTAGCTGGAAAAAAATCGGCGTGTAGCCCATCTGTTGCTGGCATGAGTGAGCTTTCACAAAATTTAAAAATTCTTATTGATACGCGTGCAAGTGAACTAAAAAATAAACAACAGCAGATTTTAAGTCTTTTAAAAAACTGTAGCGCAGATTGCACGTGTGATACGTATAGTTATGCCCTGGAAAAAATAACTGGATCTGAAGAGCCGGTAGTTTCAGCTTCACAGTCTAACTCACGGTCTAACTCACGGTCTAACTCACAGTCAGCTGTGCTACTAACATCTGCGCAGCGTTTGGCGTGCACCAAGAGGCAACCCGATTTTTGTAAATCTAAATTACTAAAAGCTTTAAAGTAATTATTTAAATTAATAAAGGCAAACGGTGAAGAGACGTTTGCCTTTATTAATTTCTGTCTTAGTATTTATTAATGTGCTCTGATTTCTGAAGTTTTTTTAGAATGATCCGGTTTCTCTTTGCCTGAATCCTCAAGATATTGTGCGCGCTTGTTGAGATACTCTTGACCGATGACAAACAGAGTTTCTGTGTCCATTTGCTTCTTTACTTGTTTCAGCATTTCCGTTTCTTCCTCTACAATATGATGCTCAACAAGTTCGGCCAGAACTTTTACTTTTGCCATCCAGATATCTTCATCCTCAGGTTCAAGTGCAAGTTCGTCCATTAATTGCGTAGCTAAAGCATGTTCAACATCGCCTTCGAAGGCCTCTTCACGCAGTTTGTTTTCGTCTTTCATACGAACATACAAAGTTTCTTGCTCGGGTTCTGCGTGATTTTTCAGTAGCGGCATAAATTCTTGAAAAGTAGTTTGTTTTTCAGAAAATTCCACATTTGAATCTTTTAGAATTTCGATGAGCTCTTTGATTGGCTTATGGTCTTGTAGGATCAGGTCTATAATATCAGGTTTGTTGTGAACTCCAATTTTATTACTTTCAGATTTTGATGATTTGCCGTTCATCTTCATAGATGAGTTTTTGGATTTTGCTTGAGCCTTCGGTTTTGCTTTGCTGGCTAATTTTTTAACTGTTTTTTTCTTCATTGGATTTCCCTTTCAAGTTGAAATTTTAATTACGGCTCTCTGTTACACAGCAAGAGTGATGCCTGAACACCGAGTCGCCAATGTAAACGTAAATAAAATTAAACGAAAACAGCTGAATTCTGCTGAAATTAAGAAGCTAATTCGGGGCAAAAAAGGTTAGCGGGGCAGATTGGAAAAATAAGTCTCAAGTTTTAGGAATTCCTCGGCTGTGGCATTCAGAGCATGAGACTGCCAGAGCTGATCTTGAGGATAGAACAATTCTGTAAATAAGGAATTAATTTTTACTTTCGATTCCGGGGCGGCACCAAAGTGAAATTTTTGATTTTCTAAAATCATGCGGCGTAGGGATTCAATAGCACCGATTGTCGTCTGGCTACCAATAGTCCCAAGTTCAAAAACAGCACCAAAAATTGTTTGTTCAGGTCGGGCTTTTGCTTCGATATATCCTATGAGATCACCAGTCACTTTGTAAAATTTATTTTGGTCGCCAAAATCCAATCGGGTAACAGGAAATATTTTTTTTAAGTAGGGAGCGCTCGGGTGTTCTGAAGAGTTGGCAAGGATGTGCAATTTATTTCGTTCACCGTAACCAGTGTGGATATCCATAATAAAAACCTGGCTGTAGGGCGCTACAGTATTTTTGTAAAGCGTGTCGATAATGCTTTTTTGATATTGAAACGCACTCCCACCGAAATACAGTCCTTTCGGCTGCTGATATTGGCCGATCAGAATCGATCGCCGAAGTGAATCGATCGAATTTTGTAGAATCAGCTTCACCGCAGAAAGCACGAATAGGGGTTTACTTAAAAGATTAAGATCAGCGGCAGTTTCGGGATTAAGAAAGGTGTTAATCTGTGAATACTGTGGGTTTGCAGTCAAAAATTCGCGCTCTGAGTTTACAAAGTTTCGATTCAGATCGACATTGTTTCGATCAACTCGTCGAAAATTCACAAACCCATAGGGGTTCAGAGCATGAACAAAAAGATAATCTGTAGTCGCTGTGGCGTTTAGTTTTTTTAGTAATGAGGCCTGAATAGCTGATCCTACGAATCCTTCGATGCCATGCACACCAGAAATGACAACAATTAAATTTTTTGCCTGATCTGCTGCACGCAATAACGCCACATCAGTCACAAATTGAGGATCCATGGGATCATAAAACTGCTGCTGTTTTATTGTAAATTTCTGCGCAGTTTCTAAATCCGCCAGGATCTGTAAAAACTGTGCGCGAGACTCAGTATATGTCGGTTTGAAAATAGACAGATGACCCCAGGCCAGGTGCGACGAAAAAACAAAAATGATTACCAGCAGAAAGTTGTTAGACACCAAAAAAGTCTAAGTCTCTGGCTGAGAAATGAAAAGCCTTGGCTGCAGTTAAGGCATAATTTTGTCCGAAAATAGCATTAGCTCGAAAAAAAGCACTTAAAAGACGTGACATTCGAGCCAGAACTGAATATCTTCACGACACAATTACCTGTCGCGGGGTGGAGCAGCCCGGTAGCTCGTCGGGCTCATAACCCGAAGGTCGTAGGTTCAAATCCTGCCCCCGCAACCATTTCGAAATCCGTAAGAACCGAAGTCCTTGGCCTTAAGGCCCCAGAGCTACCCTCAGAACCTACACCAAAATTCAAGTTTCCATTCCCATTTTTCAAATGAATCACTTCTCGTTTTTTCCCGTAAATCTCTACAATTGCTACGTTTTCCTTAACAACAATCCGCCTTATGTATTCCTTCAAAATCT
>JAYUTU010000385.1:0-3958 GCA_043754975.1 Bdellovibrionales bacterium
TGCCTACAAAAAAAATAAAATTTCAGAACGTCATCGCCACCGTTTTGAGTTTAATAATAAGTACAAAGATCTGTTTGAAAAAAATGGACTGCGAGCAACGGGTATTAACGAAGAGCGAAATTTAGTCGAAATTTTAGAAAATACGTCGCATCCGTGGTTTGTAGGTGTTCAATTTCATCCCGAATTTAAATCGAAGCCATTAAGCCCGCATCCCTTATTCGCGGCGTTCGTAAAAGCTTCGATGAAAAGAGATAAATAATGTCGAGTTCTTTAGATGTCGCTAAAAATACGTTACGCATCGAAGCCGAAAGCATTTTGAATTTGATCCCAAGACTTGGTGCTGCTTTTGAAACAGCTGTCGATTTAATTTTAAACTGTCAGGGTAAAGTTGTTTTCACGGGCATTGGAAAATCGGGACATATTTCAAGAAAATTAACCAGTACCTTTTCTAGTACGGGGACTCCTTCCTTATACTTGCACCCTGCAGAAAGCAGTCATGGAGATTTAGGCGTCATAACCAAAAGTGATTTGGTTATCGCAATTTCTTACGGTGGTGAAGCTGCAGAACTGAATTCTATTTTAAATTTTTCCGCTAGGCATGGATTGCCGGTAATTGGTATTACAGGTAAAAAGCAGAGCACTCTTGCACAAGCTGCAACTGTAGTTCTAGATGCCAGCGTTGAAAAAGAAGCATGTCCACTGAACTTAGCACCAACTTCATCAAGTACAGCAACCCTGGCACTTGGTGACGCTTTGGCAATGGCCGTATTAGAAAAAAGAGGCTTTAAAGCGGAAAATTTTGCTGAGCTTCATCCAGGTGGATCACTTGGAGCTAAATTACTGCGAGTAAAAGATCTAATGCAAAAAGGCGATGCATTACCATTTGTAAAAGCAGATACATCGACAAAAGAATTATTAACTAAGATGACACATCAAAGTGTTCGTGGTGCTGCCGGCGTGCTGGATGACTTGGGTCAATTAATTGGAGTGGTTACCGATGGTGATATTCGTCGTTTTTTAGAACGACAGCAGGATCCATTTTCAAAAGTTGCAAAAGATTTAATGAGTCATTCGCCGCGGACAATTGATGCGAATGAATTTGCAGAAAAAGCTCTTTTTATGATGGAGCAATTTCGAATTCAAATGCTCATCGTTTTAGATAATACTTCGAGTAAACCGATGCAGCCGGTGGGAATGTTGATTTACTCAGATTTACTTTCTCCAAAAGTTCGTTAGTCGACGCCTGCCGTCCTAATATGCCCCATCACGATTGTGCGATTTGCCGACCTAAGTCCAGCGGGGCTATTTATTTCACTCGAATCACAGACCTTTGTCGGCAGTTTCCTTGCCGTGTAGAATTAAATTTTCCACAATGAAATCGTGGGATTAGATGTACAGAAATTAAAACCTATAAAGATGTTGGTATTGGACGTCGACGGCGTTCTAACTGATTGCCGTTTGTGGATGGATTCCAATGGCGAATGGAAGCGTATTTATTCTGTTCGTGATGGTGTGGGTATCAAAGAGCTAGCAGCTGCAGGTTACAAGTTGGCAATAATAACCGGGGCTCAAGCGACCGATGTGCGGGCTCGTGCAAAAATGCTGGGTTTTGATTATTTTTATGAAGGAGCCGTGGACAAGTGGCCCTCATTTGAAAAACTGCAAAAGGATTCTGGAATTAGTAAAGATGAAATGGCCTATGTCGGTGATGATATTTTTGATATTCCTCTGCTAAAGGCAGTGGCCTTCGGAGCGACAGTTCCAGAGGCAGTCGATGAGGTCCTTGAAGTCGCTGATTATGTGACTAAAAGGCCTGGAGGCAATGGTGCTGTTCGTGAAATTTGTAATTTTATTTTAAAGTATGGTTATTTTTCAAAAGCTTGAGGTGTGCATGTTTCAATTAGTCTCTAAATCTGTGTTGATCACGCTGCTGGTTGCAGTGATTTCGATTTCTGCAATTGCTGATGTTGATGTGCCTCTGGATGAGCTGGCGCAGGAAAGTGTTTATCCTGTTTTTGATAATTCAGTCAGTCTTAAGAACAGAAATATTAAGGACGCGCAAGCTTTTGATATCGGAATTTTTGGTGGATTGGCTTTGACAGAACCAATTTCAAATACGACTAAAGCTGGAGTTGTTTTTAATTATCATTTAAATGAAAATCATTCGTTAGGTATTTTATTTGCAAAAAACAGCACTGGATTGTCGGCAGATGCACAAGGCTTGAAGAAAGATTTTGGTTTGGATTTTGCCAGAGCTCCTTACATGGAGTATTCGCTGATGGCAGATTATAATTTCAAACTGTATTACGGAAAGCTGAGTTTAGCAAAAAATGCAGTGATGAATACGTCCTTGTATTTATCGTCGTCACTAGGTGTCGTTAAATATATTCATAAATCCTACCCCGCGCTAGCGGTTGGTGTTGGAGAAAGATTTTATTTTACCAACCATTTTTCTTTAAAAGTTGATCTGCGCTTTTATGCCCATCAAGCTCCGATTCCATTCAAGGCCCGCGCGCTCCGTGACGGCAGTAAGCCGACCGATAATCCAGGTGGAGCGGCCGATCCAGTTCCTAGTTATGACAGTTTTTCTGAGCGATTAACGTATACGACCAATTTAGAAATTGGTCTGAACTATTTGTTTTAAGGGGATGTAATGAGTATAAGAAAATTAAATATCATTTTTATAATTTTAGGTTCTTTAGGATCACTGTCTTCTACCGTGGCACAAGAACAGCAGTTAGATGATCAAGAAATTTTAAATATTGAAAATATCTATAAAAATGAAGCCCCGAAAGTTCAACCTGTAAAACCTGCACCTGTTCCAGAAACAAACACCGCAGGCAATTCACAAAGTGCTGAGGTCGACGAGGCAACTCCTGGAGTAAATTTAAATCAAAAAGCAGAGCGTTTAACAGATTTAAACAGGCTTTCTCCCTTTCGCGAGATCTCGATAATTCAAAAAAAGTTTCTTCCGAAAAGTGAGCGCTTTCAGTTTTTTGCCGGGGGCGGCACAACAACAAATTCACCATGGTTCCTAAACCTAGGGCTTAAAGTCAATTTGGGTTACTATTTTACAGAAACTTTCGGTGTTGAGCTTTCTGGCTTATTTTTGTCGAACACGGAACGAGAAGTTGCAAAAGAAATTCGTGATAATAATGAGCTTCAACCAGAAAAATTTATTAACACCAAAAGTTATGCCGGAATTGATTTTGTTTGGGCTCCAATTTATGGAAAGCTCACCATGTTAAACGAGCGAATTATTCCTTTCGACATGTATTTTTCTGCAGGGGGCGGGACTTCAAACACAAATTCTCAAGAAGGTAGTGTTCCCACTTTTCATATAGGTATGGGGCAAATATTTGCTATCAACAAGGCGATGGCCATCCGTTGGGATTACAGCTGGACTTCATTCCAAGCCACACCAGTTCCCGACAAACTTTCGACAGGAATTGCAGAAAAAAATAGCTACAACGATTTGATTTTGACAGCAGGATTCAGTTTCTTCTTTCCAGAGGCCAGGTACCGATGAAAAAAAATCTTATAGTTAGTTTAATATTGATAACTGTGTGTAGTTTTCAAACGGCCTGGGCTCAGCAGCCAAAGAAAAAGAAATCAGTGGCGAAAACTCAATCCACGCGTTTAGCACCGGCTCGGGGGCCGAGGGTTTTTTCAAATACAAAAAACAATGCTGTTCGAACCCAGATTGCCAGCGCTTTAGCACTGTTGAAATCGGGTCAGTTTTCAGAAGCAGCCAATGCCTTTTTAGTGCTATCAAGAAAACCTGATGCAGCTGCCGAAAGATCACAAATTAAATATTTTCTAGGAATGGCTTTAATGGAGCTAAACCTGAATCAGGTCGCAGCATTTCAATTCGTAGATGTCATTAAATCCAACGACAAGCAATGGACTCGACAGTCCCTAGAAAAACTTCTGATTGCTACAGACCGACTGGGAGATG
>JAYUTU010000386.1:0-3935 GCA_043754975.1 Bdellovibrionales bacterium
ATATGAGGCTCAGGCTTACTGACTATGGCCGCAGTTTCGCGCAAAAGGTTGGGCTCTAATCGAATACTAGGCGTCGCATAGGATTACTTTTTAATCCAGAAAAAATCGAGATTGAATTGGGCAATGTCTTCTGCTGGGGAGTCCTTCACAATACCAATAAATTTTTGAATCGTCGTCATTAACTCTTCTCGGATACGTTCAAAATCCTTGCGACTAACTGAGATGTTCGCCGAGTACATCAGCTCTTGATCCGAGAGTTGTTCTGCGTACTGAATGGCCTTCAATCTCCAGTTCGTGTGATGCTTCACCAGAAGCGGGGATTTTTTTTCAAGATGTGTAGCAACTGGTCCCGAGGAGAAAACTCCGTTGGCCTCAACTGTAGGCGCCGGGTTTAAAGAGGACATAAATCACCGGCGTAACGGTCCCATGGGTTTTTGTACATAATCATAACAAAGGGACCACCAGTCCTAAGTCTTGTTAATTATTAATCACTGTTTCTAATTTCAAAATAATATTTAAAATATAAATGCGGATTTAGAAAATAAAGTTTTAAGAAATGCAGTTGAAGTTACTTGCGCTGAATGTGGTCATTTGTTTTCGATTTGTTCTACATGTTGGCGCGGTCAAAAATATTGCACTAAATCCTGTCAGCAAAATCGGTGCTAAAACCCGAAAAACATTAAATTTGTCATGGAGCCCATTTTGTTAATTTATTTAAATAATAATCGGCCAAACAAAGATGAATTCAATATTATCTTGAATTTTCTACGACTGGGCTACTAAGAGTTTGTACGAGATTTTGTATTTTCATCTGACAGAGCCGATAAGGCCGGATAAAGGTTCCGACGCTTTCCACCGTTTTCTAACTAAGGGGGATACGTTCTAAGAGGTTAGTTCTCGCAAAGAATTTAATCTTTTTAACATACCTTCAAAAATCGGCCCCATTACTTCATTAGGAAATTTTTTCGGCAATTTTCGTTGAACTCTATCAATTACGTTTGGGGTAGAGGCTATTACTTCATCGATTATAAAATTCATGATGCCGGCTTCGAATCTACATAGCTTTGCAGTTTGCATAAAGTGCCTTCTACAAATTTCGCTAACTTTGAAATGTCTGTTTTCTCCAACGGCCATCGCCATTTTCGACTTTTCATATTGAAATTTGCCTTCAGAAATCATTGGGTATGCTGAGAGTATGTCATATAATGGCGTCATTTTGAATCCGGTGGGGGTCCAAAAGATACTGAAATTCTTTGCATGTCCATCTATCGCCGCCAAGAGAAAAAAAACGACTTGAGTCTTTAAGAAATTAAATCTATCTGAATCCGGCGTTTTAGATTCATAGAGGAGTTGCATAATATCATTTACTCCGGGCCCTCCGTCGGACTCATGTTTTTCATAATTTGGAATGCTGAGTGCTTGGCAAAAATCTTCCTGCGGTACTCTAATGATTCTTGTATCGGGAAGTGAAATTCTATCAAATCGTTTTACAATTAATACTTTTACATCTTCGAAATTTTCGATTTCACATTCTGCTACAGGCAGTCTGAATTCACGCACAATTTCAGCACATAACCACTCGTTTTCAACTGAATCAGAAAAACTTAGTCCAGGTTTTAATTCACCAATCTGCGGTTTAAATATATGTGTGGTCGGCGTCGCTCCCAAAGGAACTTGCCATTTTCCTTTCCATTGAAGAAAAGCAGTTTTTTCTTGGGCACCAGCTATAGATAGTCTAAAATCGTCTTCAGCCGATGCACCTAATGGAGTTATGCGTAGGTTCTTAAGTTTGTTAGCAATTTCACTTTCGCTCGCAATTTCACCTGTTGGTATTTCCAATTGTGGTGATGAATCTTCTGACGGTATAAATTGCAATGCACCAACGCAGTCGCGGCCCACTACTGCTAATAGGTCAAAAACTTGATCACTTTCTGCATGCATCCTTGCAGCCATTCTTTGTCTAATAGAAATACCATCAGGCAGGAGATTATCGAAATACGCATAAACTTTTCCGCCTTCGTACGGCTCTTCCCGAATGGGTAAACTTCTAGAAATTGGAAAGCTTTTGTCCCTCTCTATCCATTCGGGCAGGTATACAAAAGAAAGTATTTGTCTGGATTTGTATTCCAAATATCCTACCGGTAGGCTGTTTAAAAATATATTCAGCCTTTTGGTGCCACCTTTTTTAGCCATTAAAATAAGCCCTCAAGTGCAGACTTTTCGTCTTTTGGTCTCGGCGTAATAATTAAGTCTGAGTCCAATGCAGCAAAGATCAAAATCAAAGTTCCAATTTCAACTTTTTTACTACCGCTTTCAACTCGAGATATTGTTGCCTGAGTTAGACCTGTTCTCTTCGCCAATTCAGCTTGCGAAAATCCATGAAGTTTTCTAATTCGTTTAATGGCATCAGCAATATGCTCGTGGGATCTTATAGTTATTGATTTGAACAATTCTTTTGCAGATTTAATTTTTTCCATAAAGCTTTCCTATTGATCATAAAACTATAGTTTACATCGAACTCAGTATAATTCATGCTTTATATTGAGTAAAGTATAAAATTAATTATATATCAGAGTCGATATAATTTTACAATTATACTGAGCTTAATAAAACACCAAAAATCTTCGTGAATTCAATAGGATAGCGCTGAAAACCACTTCAGTATAAATCTCAAAATGAGGCTAAATCAGATAAAAAGCGTGAATATGTTATTACACAGAAAAGATTTAAGATTTGGGTAACAATTACTTTAGAACAACAGAAAGTCACAAAGACACTTACTGGTCAAAGTTCGAGGAAGAACTCTGCGACATCCACCTTGTAAGGGTAAGTTTTTACCAATTTACTGTATTAAGCGAAATGCACGAAGCAGAACAATAAAGGCCATCTCCGAGCGAATCGTAGTTAAATGGGGTGTTTTCCATTTGAGCGGTATGTCAAATGACTCTAAACTAAACAATTTGATATTATGTTCATAAATATGTACAAAATACCTTGTTTTGTGTATATTTATGAACATGAAGACAAAAAAAGCCCCTCTACTGCCATCTTTAGAAAAGCATCTTTCCATGCTTGGTGAAAACATTCGACTGGCTCGAAGACGGCGGAAATTGACCGCGTCTTTGGTTGCAGAACGAGCCGGAATTTCCAGACAAACTTTAATAGCTATTGAGAAAGGTGAACCCGGAGTTTCGATGGGATCGTACGCCAGCGTTTTATTGGGGTTAGGTTTAGAAAAAGAAATTGCGAAGGTAGCCGCTGATGACGAGCTTGGATACAAATTGCAGGATGCCCGTCTTTCAAAGGTTAAGCGATGAAAGCCAATCATCGCTTGGAAATTCAAGTTTATGCAGACTGGGCTCACCCACAAAAACCAATGGTGATGGGAACATTATCCAGCCAAGTGGTTCGCGGCAAAGAAATGTTTTCATTTCAATATCATCAAGATTGGCTTGAATCAAAACATGTTCAAATTCTGGACCCTGCTTTGCAATTATTTAAAGGCGAACAATTTAATAATTCTGAAAAATCAAATTTTGGAATTTTTTTAGATTCATCGCCAGATAGATGGGGTCGCATTCTACAAAAACGCAGAGCCGCCATACAAGCGCGTGCTGAAGGAAAAAAAGAATCCACGTTGATGGAATCCGATTTTTTATTAGGAGTGCATGATCAACATAGGCTTGGTGGTTTGCGTTTTTGTTTGAAACTCGGCGGACCATTTTTAGATGATTCAAAGACTTTGTCATCACCACCCATAACATCACTACAAGAATTAGAAGCAGCTGCATGGGCGCTTGAAAATAATCACCCATCGGATGATCCTGATTTTGAAAAATGGGTGCGCATGCTGATCGTACCCGGCGGTTCATTGGGGGGAGCCAGACCCAAAGCCAGCGTCCTTTCTGAAAACCATGAGCTTTGGATCGCAAAAT
>JAYUTU010000387.1:0-19498 GCA_043754975.1 Bdellovibrionales bacterium
GCATGAAACTGAAACTGATGTATTTGTCGAGATAACAGACACTGGCGAAGGCATTAGCTTGGACGATCAAGAAAACATCTGGAAAAAGTTTGTGCGCGGCAAGACCCAGGATCATAAAACCAAGGGCACTGGACTGGGGTTGTATTTAGTGAAATACTTCATTGAGCTTCATGGTGGCAAAATAACTTTGAAATCAGAACTTAAAAAGGGAACCACAATATTTGTAAGTCTTCCGCTGGGGCCTGACGCCCAAACAGAAACGTAGCTTATAACATTAAGATATTATTTTAAAGATTGGAAAAAAGATGAAATTAAAAACACTGATAGTTGATGACGAATCTGAGCTAAGAAAATCAGTTGTCTCGATTTTAAAAAATACTCAGCTGGGAATCGATTTCGAAATCGAAGAAGCAACCAACGGACGCGAAGCTTTAGAGAAAGTAAAAGCACGGGACTGGGATCTTGTTTTGATGGATGTGCGCATGCCTGAAATGAATGGGCTTGAGGCGCTTAAAGAAATTAAGGAACATAGCCCAAGCACGTTCGTTGTGATCATGACGGCTCATTCCAATCTGGATGATGCTATTACTGCAATCAAAGAGGGAGCCTATGACTATTTAGAAAAGCCCGTTCGTCCAGAAAAGTTAGCCGATATTGTTAAAAAAAGCTTAGAAGCTCATGAAATGGTATCCAGCCTGGCGGCTTCTAACCCAATTTTTGATGACGATATCGAAAGTGAAATCGTCGGTAGCAACACAAAGATGAAAGAGGTTTTTAATCTCATCTACAAACTTTGTAAAGTGGAGACCACCGTCCTTATACGTGGTGAAAATGGGACTGGAAAAGAACTCGTTGCCAAGGCGATTCATTTTAATTCTCCAAGGAAGAGCGGTTTATTTGTCGCTGTTAACTGTGGTGCAATTCCTGAAAACTTAATGGAGTCTGAGTTTTTTGGCCATG
The DNA here is from genome assembly GCA_043754975.1 of Bdellovibrionales bacterium. Classification (GTDB taxonomy): domain Bacteria; phylum Bdellovibrionota; class Bdellovibrionia; order Bdellovibrionales; family Bdellovibrionaceae; genus Pseudobdellovibrio. The sequence goes on from JAYUTU010000387.1 coordinate 961, forward strand.
AACGGGGTGCATTCACTGGAGCTATCGAACGAAAAATTGGAAAATTTCAGCTGGCTAACAACGGAACTCTTTTTTTAGATGAAATCGGCGAGTTAAAACCCGAAATGCAGGTAAAGCTTCTACGCGCTATTCAAGAAAAAAAATTCACCCCTGTGGGTAGTAACCGAGAAGTAAAAACCAATGCGCGTATCGTTGCAGCAACGAATCGAAATCTTGAAAAAATGATGGAGACTGAAGATTTTCGTGAAGATCTTTTTTATCGGTTAAATGTTATGCCGATTTTTCTGCCGCCTCTGCGCGATCGTCCCGATGACATTCCCGTGTTGGCAGAAACTTTTTTGCAAAAGTTCTCGAAACAACATGAAAAGAAAATTGGATCTATTGACGTCAGTTGCTTAGATACAATGAAAAAATACCGTTGGCCGGGAAACATTCGTGAGCTTGAGAACATCATCGAGCGTGCATTTATCGTCGAAGCCACATCTGTTATGACACTAAAAAGCTTGCCAGAACATATTGTTTTAGAGGTTTCAAATTCTGCAGATAAATCAGAGACACAGCCACAAACTTCGAGTGGCTTAGCGAAAACCACGATACCCGCTCAGACTGAACCCTTAGATTTTGAAATCTATAAGGAGCGTGTTGAAAAAGATTTTATCCTCAGCGCCCTGAAGGCTAACAAAGGTAAAATAAATCAAACAGTTGCCCAAGCCAATATTCCAAAAAATACGCTGTTACGTAAAATTAGAAAATATGGAATTAACGTCAAAGATTTTAGTGATTAGATTCAAGCAGCGTAACTGCTGCTTGAATAACTGCTGCAGATCCGATCTGGGTCATGCAGTGGTGGTGACCTAGCGGACACACCTGATGTCCGTGCTTACCGCAGGGCCTGCACGTCAGCGAATTATTTTGCACCACGCGGGCAGCATCAGACCAAGGACGAAATCCCAACTGAAGGGTCGTTGGGCCAAAAATAGTAACAACTTTTACGTTTTGAGATGCTGCCATATGGGCCGGGGCACTGTCGTTGCAAATGACCACATCACAGCTCTTAATAAATTCCACAGACTGAGCAATTGTCATTTGACCCGCCTTCACAGTAACTTGTGGGGCATCAGGAATTTGAGACTTTATTTTTTCACAAAGATCTTTTTCATCGGCACCACCCATCAAAAAAACTTCATATCCTTTTTCGATAAAATAATTTGTAACCTCGCGGAAACCACTTTCCGTCCACTTTTTAGTGGCCCAGACGCTGCCAGGGAAAATAGCAATTCGTTTCTGCATTTTTTCCAAAGCAGAATTTGAATTTAATCCCTGGAATTCTTTAGGAACTGGCTTTAAAGCACCTGCTGGATCAACAGTATTTAGCTGGGACCAATCCGTATTCATCAGCTGTGATTTTAATTGAGAATCTACGGCTGTCATTAGCCAGAGCTGACGTAGGGCTTCAGGCCATTGCTTTTGAAACACCACGGAATGATTAAAAATAAAACGCGAAAGCAGGGACTTAAAACCAATCTTTTGTACTGCACGAATCTGCAGACACAAAAGCTGACTGCGAATCGATCTATGCACACAAAAAACAGTCTCAATGGGTAATGTATTTAGTGACTTGAGAGCCTCAACATAGCTTTGGCGGCTATTTTTTTTGACTTCTAGCACTGTGTCTACAAGCTTTTCATTGAGAAAATATTCGCCCAAGCCCGATTTGCAAACCAGCACCAGGTGATCCGCTGGGTATTTTAGTTTAAGTTTCTTTAGAAGTGGGATCGCTAAAAAAAGGTCGCCCAAAAATGCAGTTTGGATAACAACATGACACCGAGCTTTCGACATTAGTTCTTTTTGCCCGGTTTGATTTCAATAACTTCAGATACGAGGGTGCCAATTTTAATTTTTGCTTCAATTCTTAAAACATACTTGTGCTCATCGTCTGAAATCCAAAAATACATATCGCCGGCTTGCTCTAAAGCTCCTCGTGACACAATTTGAGCTTTGATTTGAATGGCGTCGAATTCACCGGCCGGAGTACTTAATTTTTCTTTTTTCAAAGCCGTGCCTTTGAAAACAATATTTTTCTGATCATCAGCAACACGAAAGGAGTATTCTTTTCCAACATCCCATTTAAAGATGCGCATGTAGAAGATTCCGCTAAATGCATTTTGCGAATACGGTAGAATCTCCCACTCCTGCTGCTTTTTCTCATGACCTTTTTTTTCGGTGTATTTAGTTTCCCAGTAATTGGCTTTTAGTTTTATGTGGTCAAAATACGACTGCCCTTCGCGCAGCTGACCCGATTCTTTAATATGAAGCTTAAATACGTGAGGCGTTAAGTCTTCATAGTCGACATAGGTTTCAACTTGATCATCTACGGAATAGAAACTAGAAAAAAGTCGGCTGGTTTTTAAATCTGTTAAAAAATTGTAAGATTTTCGCCCATTAACTTCGACAAATGGTTTTACTTTGAATGTCAGTTTGCCAGCTTCAGCTGCGAAATAACTTACGGAATGCACAACAGCTTCGTTTTCTTCAAAAGGATCTATCTTAGGCCTGCGGCTGCTACCATCAAATCCTTCGGCATCTTCTAGGTCTGGCTGTCTAACGGTTGGAAGAATTGGGGTTTTGAGCTTAGTTTGCTTGAATTCTTTAGCTTCTTTAGTAGGGGTTTTCTTATTTTTTGCTGGCTGAATTTTCTCGGGTACCGCTGGAGTCTTTACATCGATATTTTCGGGAGCGATTGGTGGTGTTTCAGTCTTTGACTCAGATGCCGGTTCAGATTTTATCTGCACTTTATTTTCAAAATCAGTATTTTTGAAAATATCTTTTTCACCCTTATATTTAAGATAACTTGTCGAACACGACATTGTAGAAACAAATAAGAGACTAAAAATTAACTTCATTCAAATTTCTTCCATCTTCTGTGAACCCACATCCAATGCTCAGGATGTTGGCGAATTATGTTTTCGAGTTCCAAGTTGAAGCGATTTGTCGCGCGGCACTTGTACGTTTCGTCATCATCACCAGAAAATGCCGACAAATCAATTCTTTCGCCAAAACAGATATGCAATTTATCACTCGTGCCCCAGTAAGTGTGAATGCAAATTACCGGAGCTTGAGTTTTCTTAGCAAATAAAGCAAGACCATAGGCCGTTCCCGTTTTATGGCCAAAAAATGAGGACTCAACCCCATAGGGCATCCCCATAAACTGGTCTAAGACAAAAACAACTCCGAACTGTCGCTTAAGTGCGGCCAGAATATCAAACGCATTTCTTTTGGCATGGGCATCTATGAATTGAGTTTTCGATGCTCCACGCAGTTCAAACCAAAAAGCATCTAAAAATTTATTTTTGAATCGTTTCGTTATAATAAAACTGGGAAGTATATCCCGACTGATAATAGCCCCGGCTAAGTCCCCACTACCTAGGTGCAGCGAAAGAAAAAGTATTCCTTTTTTTTCCTTTTGGGCCAATTTTAAATTATCTAATCCTTCAATAATGACATGATCCTTTATCCACTGATCTGACAAAGACGGAATCTTTATAACATCAAAAAAACTGCGACACATGTTCTGCATGCATTGACGAGCTATTCGTTGCTTTTCAATTTGCGATAACTGCGGCAGTGCAAGCTCGAGATTCTGAAAAATAACCTGCCGACGAACACGAAAAACATCAACCCAAAGAAACGCCAAAATTTTTCCTAAAACCAAGTTGGTTCGGCTTGGAAGCAGTCTCCAAAAAACCGCTAACAGATGACTACAGATGACTGCGCATTTTTTCAAAAAATTCAGTCCTTTGTTGGGGATCCATTTCAAGAGTGTAATCAATCTCATTAATGAGATGCAAAATAGGATGTTCTTTAATTTTTATGATGTCTTTCGCAGTCGTTACTAACTTTAAAAAGGGAGCTTGCTTTTGCGCTAACTGAAAATCTGCCAGAATCGAATTTAAATCGTCTGCGGTAAAGGGGTGGTGATCGGCAAATTTTCGTAAGTGACTCACGGTAAAGCCCAGTTTTTCAAGAGCTGTCTGCAGGGCCTTGGGATGACCTAACCCACAAAAAACAAACAGACTGTCACGAGACGGATCTAAATTTCGCACATGCATCTTGGCTTCTGCAGAGAAGCATATGGACTGACTAGGAAAGATTAAGGCCTTCACAGTTTCGATTTTTGCAGCTTCAGCAAGATTAGTTCGTGTTAGTAAAACTGCGCTGCACCGCTTGAGCTCTGAAAGTGGTTCGCGCAGCCTACCTGCCGGCAAAGTCTGGAAATAATCCAATGGTGCAGTGACATCCACAAGCACCAGATCAAAGCGCCGACCTAATTTGCGATGACTAAAACCATCATCAACAAGAATCAAATCCGGTTTGTCAGCATGAAATGCAGCAACTGCTGTTTTTGATTTACTTGGACCAGCCCAAACAATACAGTTCGGTAATTTTTTTTGCAGCAAACAGGGCTCGTCACCAAAATACAACGTGGCCTCGGTCCAAGCCAAATCAACCCGTTGCGGCTTTCGTAATGAGCCTCGATAACTTCGGCTGACAATAACTATTTTCATATAGGGATTTTGCTTTAAGAACTCGGTTGCAACGAAAATCACGCAGGGAGTTTTACCCGTTCCACCGACTGAAAGATTACCAATCGAGACGATCGGCACGGGTAATTTTACGACTTTAACTAAGCCATACTTGTATAAACTGTTTTTAAACTGAGTCGCAATTTCATAAATGAACTGGGCCGATTTCAAAATCATAAATAAGACTCTAGAGATTTTGCAACCCGCGCAGTGGCTCCTTTATCCCCTAAAAATTGACTGAGTGTTTTAAGCTCAGCGACGGTGTGCTCAGTGTACTCAGCATCTGTAATAAAGCGGTCCATTAATTTAAATATCTCTTTCGGATTCACATCGCCTTGCATCCGCTCGGGTACAACTTCTTTACCCAAAATTAAATTAACTAAGCCAAAAAATTTAACACCGCGAACAAAAATTTTTGCAAATACGCCCGTGAGTTGACTCATTTTGTACATGATCACCATGGGCTTATGCAACAGACCCACCATCAGGGTCGCAGTTCCTGAAGCGGCCAGCACATAATGTGCTAAACTGATCATGTGGTAGGGATCTTCCTGCAGTAAAATATAGGGAGATTTAAAATTTTCAAGACGCGCCTGCATTTCTTCTTTTTTTATAGTCGGCGCCACAAAAATCATAAGCCTCAAATGCGAATGTTTCTGTAAAAGCTCACGCGCAGTTGCTAATTGGATATCAAGCAGCTGGTCCAGCTCTCCCCGACGGGAACCCGGCATCAGGGCTAAAACCTTTTCTCTGGAGGTAACTCCATACTTTTCTCGGCGGGACGAAATTTTTTGCTCGTTGAATAGATCGGGATCCAACTCGTCTAGTAGGGGGTGACCAACAAATTCGTAGGGCACATTTCTGGATTTATAAAAATCGACTTCAAACGGAAAAAGCAAAAATGCTTTCACGCAAAATTTTTGAATTGTTTCAACGCGACTTTTTCTCCAGGCCCAGACCTGCGGTGAGATATAATAAAATATCTTAAGCCCGAAGGCATGCAACTTGCGAGACAGGTACAAATTAAATTCGGGGTAATCCATGACGATAACTACTTTGGGTTTTCGTTCTTTTGCTGCAAGCACCAGTTTATTAAATACAACTTTTAGCTTAGAGAACTGAGCAAAAATTTCGGCAGCACCAACGACAGCCATTTCTTCTGATTTTCCTAAACGCTCAAACCCCTGCCGTTCCATTTCGTCGGAGCCAACGCCAAAGAAATGGTAATCTTTGCCTTGGGCTTTCCAGTGCTGCATCAGTTTCAAGGCGTAATGAGCACTTGAGGCCTCGGCAGCAACGATCATAATTTCAGTTTTCACGACGGGCTCTTTGAAGCTATCTGCTCGACTATTTTTTCGACTATCTTTTCGACTGTGCGCAAAGCGGAAGTGGCTTCGCGAGCCGTTATCTTCACTTTTTCTTTTCCTAAAACACTTTGCACGAAGTGATTGACCTCTAAGGCAAGAGCATCTTGTTTTGGAATTTGATATTTTATAATTTCATGGAATGGATCTGTTTTTAAAACTTTTAAAGTTTCAGTTTCTAAAGTGGCTGTGTTTGCAAAAATAACTTCATCCTTTTTTACCAAACGGTAGTTGCGGATAATCTGAGGCGTAACTCGAGAATTATTTATTGTGATTTGCAGTCCGCTTTTCAATTTTAGACGAATTGAAACATCATCCACTGTTGGCTGAATCAAACAGCTTCCATGAACTTCAAAGCTGACAATAGGTTCGCCGAACAGCCAGTGAACTAAATCAATATCGTGAATTGTCAGGTCGTGCAAAACACTAACGTCACTTCCGCGCACTCGAAAAGGCGCTAAGCGATTCATTTCCAAATAGGTTGCACCCGATTTGTTTTCCTTGAGGTACTGAAATGCAGGATTAAAACGTTCAATATGACCAACAGTCAGCAGCGTATTAGTTTCTTCAGCTAAGGCGCACAGCTTTTCGGCCTGCGCAGCAGTTGCTGCTATAGGCTTTTCGACTAAAACAGGTATTTTATTTCGTAGAAATAATTCAGCTAATTCGTAGTGGGCCTGTGTCGCTGCAGCGATATGAACATAATCAACATGCCCGATAAGATCCTGTGGTTTTTCAAATGCCTTTACTGAAAGTTCACTGGCAACTTTTTGGGCTTGTAAAAGCGCATGATCGCAAACTCCGATCAGATCGACTTCGGGATGCGCTTTGATTTTCTGCGCATGGAACTGTCCTAAATATCCAACACCCACAACAGCTGCACGCAGTTTCATAAGCTACTACTCCTCAGCTGAAAGTGATCTGTGGGTATTTCGAACGATGGCAATTCCCCGGCTAGAACTTTTAATAAAATTAACCAAATAGGTAATATTATCAGAGGGAGTGCATTCGCTTTCGATGCGCTTGTAGGCGTCTTCAAGAGTTGCTGATCCCATAATAACAATACGGATTGCTTTGTGAATATTTGAGACCTCGTCTTTCGGGAACCCTTTTCGTAATAAGCCTACTTTATTCGTCGCGCGGACAATGGCGTAATTTCCTTGTGCCCGGGAAAAAGGTAAAATGTCTTTGTTGATGATGCTAGACCCAGCCACAAACGAGTTTTTTCCAATTTTTGAAAATTGATTAAACGCACAGACTCCGCCGATAACAACATTGTCTTCAACGACACAGTGACCACCGAAATGAGAATTGTTCGCAACAATAACATTATTCGCAATTTTGCAATCATGCCCGACGTGTGAGTACGCCATAAAGTAGCAGTTGTTACCAATAACAGTGGCACCATCATGTTTACTAGTCGCAATATTCATTGTCGAAAATTCCCGAATGACATTGTTATCACCAATTATCAATTTTGTGGGCTCAGCCTTGTAACTGATATCTTGCGGTGGACCACCGATAACAGCACCTGGTGAAATATGATTATTTTTTCCAATTTCAACAACACCAAACCGCGAACCAACGGTCACGTGACTTTCAATAAAGGTCCCCTGGCCGATTTTTACTCGGCCTTGAATATTGCAATAAGGACCAATTTCTACGTCCTCATGCAATTCAACGTCGGACGATATTATACTTGATGGATGTATTTTCATGCTCGTAGCTAATTACTTTTCTTTGTCGAAAGCTTTTACAACTTCTTCAGTGATTTCAGAGTCTGCTTGAGCATAAAGTACGATTTGCGCATTGGGATTACTTTGAATAACCATTGTAAGCCCTTTTTCTTTTGCAACACGCTCGATAACTTTTTTCATCCGCTCAACAATTGGTTGCAATAAATCAGCTTCTTTTTTACCAAGCTCATTTTGTGCTTTTTGTGCTATTTGGTTAAATTTCTGCATTTCTTCTTGGAGCTCTTGTGCCTTTTTTCCTAATGCTTCCTCAGCTAACACAGATTTCTTTTTTTCGAAATCTTCACGCATTTTATCAATATCAGCTTTCTTTTTTTCTAAATCCTTATTTTTCTTTTCTGCTTCTTTTTTCATTTCATCTTTGGCTTTTTTGCCTGCCACAGATTTCTCAATCGCTTTTTGTACATCCACATAAGCTAACTTGAATTCAGCAGATGCCACTGACGCCATCAATAAGGTTGCTGCTAGGGTAGAAAATAGTTTCATAAAAATCTCCTTTTATTAAATTAAACGTTAAAACAAATTAAAACGGAGGTCCAATCGAAAACTCAAAATTAACAGTTTCGCGGTCCAAATCATCACTATTTAGTGGCCAGCCCCATTCGAAGCGCAGCAACCCTAATGGGGACTGCCAACGAAATCCAATACCAAAATCACTTAATAAGCCGGGTGTTGATAATTCGTCTTCGGCTTGGCCAATATCATAAAAGAAAACTCCAGTCAGGCCGGCCTCTTTAATTAGAGGAAATTGCAATTCTGACTGAAACAAAATCTCTTTCGTTCCACCAAAAATTAAGGTCGCGCGCTTGCGGCGCTCTTCCGGATTTGCAACAAATAGTGGTGACGTCGAATCACTGAGTTTATCAAATTCATTCTGAGAAAATATACGGCGGCCTACAGTGCTTGATCCAAAGCCACGCAGTGAATACGCGCCACCCATTTGATAGCGCTCAGTGAACGGCACATCTTCGCTACCCTCGGTTGGTTGAATATTTAAGTAAGTTAAATTATTTCGCCAAACCACGTCCCAAAAAATATTCTTAAAATAGCGCAGTCGCGTCGAAAACTCTTGGTACTTAAGCTCGCCGCCTAAACCAGCACGCTCGTAAGAAATATCTGCGAAAATCCCTTTCGATGGAGTGAATCGATCATTTCGAGTGTCATATTCAAGGGTCAAAGTCGCTGAGCTTGTTGTACCCTGCGCTGTGCTTAACGGGAATATGACAAGATCTGTGTCTTTGTTAGCAAACAAATCTGTTTTATCTAATTTGTAGCGAACAATGGCGCGGAAATCGTCATTAATAATGGGGTGACCGAAGCGAACGGCTGCTCCCGTTTTACGATTGTCGTAATTACGGCGCTCTTTATTTTCAATGTAAAAAACATCGAAACCCGCCGACCAAAGTGAATCGTAAAAATAAGGCTCTGTTAAACTCAGAGAGTAATCCTGGCGATTTTTAGTAGCATCAATGCGCGCGCCCAGCGTTTGGCCCAGACCGCGAAAATTGTTTTGCTGAACTGAACCCCCAAGGCTAAGCCCCTGCGCATTACCGTAGCCAGCGGTTAACTGCAACTGTCCGGTGTTACGCTCTTTGATGACCACATCAATATTTAATTGATCGGGCTTTTCTGGCGGAGTGCTAGTTTTAAAAATAACTTCATCGAAAAACCCAAGTCGCTGAATATTTTCCTGAGATAGGCGCTTGCGTGTTTCATTGTAAAGCTCACCCTCGATGATTTTTAATTCGCGGCGCACGACTTTGTCACGGGTTTTTGAATTTCCCACAACATTTATAGCGCCAAAGTAAACTTTGTTGCCCTTTTCAAATTCAAAAACCAAATCGACTTTTTTTTCTTTTTCATTGAATGCATAGCGTGGATTGACGTTCGCAAACGCATACCCCAAGTCGCCACATTTTGCCTGCAGCTCAGCAATATCTTTTTGCATCACATCGACTGCAAAAACGCCATTATCCTTAATCTTTACCGCATCAAAAAGCTCTGATTTTGGGAATAATAAATCTCCAGCAAAATCCACTTCACCGATGCTGTACTGTTCACCCTCTTCAACATGATACGTGATATAGATTGATTTTTTATCTGGAGTTACTGTCACCAACGGGCGGTCAATTTTGACCTGCACGTATCCCAGGTTCCAGTACAAAAACTTTAATACCTGAATGTCACGCTCGAAGGCTTCTTGTTTAAAAGAGCCCGAACTACTCATTCCAGAAAAAAACCCAGCTTCTTGTGTAAACAGCCGGCCCTTTAAATAGGAATCTTTTAAATTTGTATTGCCAATCAAAGTGATTTTTTTAACTTTAACTTTATCGTTTTCAGTGATTACAAATTTGACCCGCACCGTTTCATCTTGCTTCACGTCTTCGATAATTGGCTCAACTTTAACTAAGTAAAAGCCTTTGTCTTCGTAATGTTTTTCTAGCTTAACGACAGCTTCTTTTATTTTTGTCGTGTTTAGTATTTCATAATTTTTTAAGCTTGTTTCTTTTTCTAAGTCCTCAGCTTTTAAATCGACATTTCCCTCGAAAACAACTTCGGAAATAGTGGGTTTTTCAATGACTTTGTACTCGAGATTAAGGCCGCCGGCAGTGGGTTCCTTAGTTGCTTCGATCTGCACGAAGTAGCCCATCTTAAAAAGTGCTTGGATGTCTGCCGTCACTTGGACATCAGAAAACGTTCCGCCGACTTGCGATGACAGTTTTGCTAGAATAGCTTCTTTTTCAATTTTACGCTGTCCGATGACTGAGATCGAAATAATTTTAATTGCACTAACCGCATTATTAGTCGTCGCGTTCCGTTTTGCCGGAGCGACAGCACGGACCGCTTTTTTGGCCCTTTGTGCGCCGACATGAGGACTTGTTAAAAAAACAAGTATTACTGCCAGAAATGAAAAAAAACCTAATTCTTTTAATAGCTTATTGTACACCCAGGAAGGCTAGCTAGACTTGTTGGGGATGTCAAAGAGGCTTCAAGAACTATTGCGCAAAACGTCCATCTTTGACTTTAAAGACACGAGGAAAAAGATTTGCAAACTGCAGATCATGAGTTACCACAATAAGCGTTAATCCCAGTTTTTGTCGTAACTCAAAAAACAGCTGCTGAATTTTAAGTGAATTTTCGGAATCTAAATTACCAGTCGGCTCATCAGCGAACAAAATTTCTGGATCTTTGATCAAAGCGCGAGCAATAGCCACACGCTGGAGTTCACCACCGCTCAACTGGCTGGGGTAATGGCCGGCTCGATCTTCTAATCCCATGAACTTGAGCCACATGAAAGCCTTTTCAGCGACATCAATTTTTTTATCTCCTGCTATAAGGGCGGGCAGCATAATATTCTCCAGAGCAGAAAACTCTTGAATGAGATGGTGGAACTGAAATACGAAACCCATTTTCTGATTGCGAAAGTGCGCTAATTTTTCTTCTGACAAGAGTGACATATTTTCACCGCGAAAAAAAATATCACCAGAACTGGGGCGGTCCAGAGTTCCTAAAATTTGCAACAGAGTCGATTTCCCCGAGCCCGAAGCCCCTAACAAACAAACTGCTTCTTTTTTTTGAATCTGTAACGAAATTCCTTTCAGCACAGGAAGTTCTGAAGCTCCGGTTGGATAGCTTTTAAAAATATCATGGGCCTCTAAAAGAAAGCCTACAGAAAGTGCGTTATCCATTTTTCAACCCCTCTATCACTTCTAATCGACTGCCTTTTATAGCGGGAGTCAAAGTCGCGACAAAACAAAGTAGCACCGTTGCCGCTCCGATAATGACTAAGTCTAAAAAACGCAAATGCACCTGAATTTGATCCACCTTGTAGACGGTTCCCGAGATCAAGCTAAAATTATTTTGCAACAGCATAAATCCTCCACACAGCAGAAGTCCCACAAAAAATCCCACTGCCGTACCGACAAGTCCGACAAGAACACCTTGGCCGACAAAAATATTTCGCACGTCCTTTGCATTTAATCCTAAGGTTTTAAGAATGGCGATATCAGCATAGCGCTGCCTAATGAAAACATACAGCGTGCTAGAAATATTAAATGCTGCGACAATAACAATAATGAAAACCACAAAAAAGATAATGATTCGCTCAATTCGAACGGCTTCAAAAAGGTTTCGATTCACATCATACCAATCGCTAACAGAAAACGAAGGGCCCAGCGTTTGTGAAATCTGGCTTGATACCTGTTGCGCTTGATCCCGATTTTTAAGTTTTAAAAATGCGCCGGTATAGCGGTTACCGATTTCCGTTAAATCTTGCAGTGCTTTTAGATCACCAATCACCAGGCGCTCGTTCCAATCATTTTTCCCAAAATCTAAAATGCCGGCGACAATAAATGGTTTGGCCTGTCGACGAAAGCCTGATTTTTCAAACGGTGTTGAGAGCGGCACCACAACATATATGCTATCACTAAGTTTCAACTGAAACCGCTTCGCTAAACCCATGCCAATAAGCACACGATCCTGATCGATTTGCAGTGTGCCTTGCCGAACACGATTATCTAGTTTCAGCGTGTTTTTCATTTCAGCGGCGTCGACACCTTGAAATAAAATTCCAGACACCTGTCCCTTGTTAGCAAGCACAGCTTCAGCATAGGCAAAACGCATCATCGATTCGATCGAAGGCTCGATGGTGCGTAGTTTTTTTGAAAACTGGTCCCAATCTTCAATTAATTTTCCCCGACGAACAACTTGAACATGGGCCGTCACATCCGTCAGCGCACCTTTTAAAGTTTCTTCAAACCCACTCATGACTGCCATCGCAGCAACCAATGCAGCCACACCCAGCACCAATCCTAAAAAAGCTAGCGGTGCAGATCCCCGCTGAAAAAAACTTTTGGAAAATAACAAGCGGCAGGCAATCCAGAATTTAGTTTTAAACTGCGCACTGAGTTTCCACCGGGCTACCAGATTACGTTGGCTGTCGTTGGAACTCATTCAATATCGGCATCAGACACTTGGCCTAATGTTCCATTAAGCTGCGCTTTTAAATACGACATAATGAACGTATCAAAATCACCGTCCATGACGTGATGAACCTGGTTTGTGACATGGCCCGTGCGATGGTCTTTTACCATTTGGTACGGATGCATCACGTACGACCTGATTTGCGACCCCCACTCGTTGGCCTTTTTCTGCGAATTCAATTCGTCTTTTTCACGATTTCGTTTTTCAATTTCTTTTTCATACAAAGCCGCTTTTAACATTTTAAGTGCTTTCTCACGATTTTGAATTTGCGAACGCTGTGTTTGACAGGCCACAACCACGCCAGACGGTTTGTGCCGCATGCGCACTGCGGAATCTGTTTTATTGACGTGCTGACCACCGGCTCCGCTGGAGCGGTAGGTTTCAACTTCAATGTCATCAGGCTTAATTTCAATATTTATATCGTCATCCACTTCAGCCCATACTGAAACAGAAGCAAACGATGTATGGCGCCGGGCATTTGAATCAAATGGTGAAATCCGCACCAGACGGTGCACACCGGCTTCGGCCTTCAAATAGCCATAGGCATATTCACCAGAAATTAAAATAGTGCAGGATTTTATTCCGGCCTCTTCTCCGTCTGAACGATCCAGCATTTCAAGCTTGAATCCATGCTTATCAGCATAACGAGTGTACATGCGCAGTAACATCAGAGCCCAGTCACAGCTTTCCGTACCACCAGCTCCTGAATTGATCGATAAGTACGTGCTATTGCTATCTAATTCTCCGCTGAGTACGCGCTTCAGTTCTAATGCTTGTCCAATTTTATCGATTTCTTTAAGTTCTGACTTAACTTCGCGAAACGACTCCTCATCGTGGGCCTCGACTGCCATCTCGAGAAGAATTTTAGAATCTTCCAAGCGGCTTTGAAACGAGTTCCACTCAAGAACCGCTTTTTCAAGAATCGATTTTTCTTTATTAATTTTTTGCATTTCAGCAGGCTTACCCCACACATCGGGGTTTTGTGATGCGAGCTCTAACTCTTGCAGTCGTTTTTTCTTTTTGTCCAAGTCAAAGGTACCCCCGAAGCTCTACCGAGAATTTCTCAAGTTCAAAAATGGTCTTTTTCAGTTCTGGCGATTCGGCGACAATAGACATAACCTAGAGTTTAAAAAAATAGATTTCAGAGTCAATCACGAAAGCTGATGACGAACCTGCATAAAACACGAATTTTGAATGCGAAACATGAGCTGCTCCTCAGTTTTCGAGATCTCATGATCGTAGCCTAAAAGATGCAGCAAACCGTGAATCATCATCACCATCAGCTCCAACTCCAATAAATGACCCTGTTGTTTCGCTTGTTTTTTTAGCACCGGTAAACAGAATAACAGCTCCCCGACACACATTTTATCTTCAGAATAAAAACTAAGAACATCCGTTGGTTTATCTTTGCAACGGAATTGATTGTTTACTTTTTGCATTTGTTTTGCAGTTAAGAAAACAAAAACAATTTCTTTTTTAGTCAGCAGATTTTTTTTGCCCCGCACGCGCATTTCTTGAAGCGCTAACAAACTAAGATCTAACGTCTTTTGCAAACGCTTTGGATTTATTTTTTCGGCAGTCTGGTTGACAAAAGTTATTTTCATGATCCAGTCTACGAGTATGCCGCAACCACCTCAAAACCTCAAAGACATTCAGTCCCTTGTGCAAATAATTTCAGATCTACGCGGCCCCGATGGCTGCCCCTGGGATAAAGCGCAGTCCCACCAAACATTAGCCCCGTACGCAATCGAAGAAGTTCACGAATTAGTCGAGGCCCTTGAATCAGCCGACAGCTTGCACATCTGCGAAGAGCTCGGCGACGTCCTGTTTCAGGTTGTTCTGCATGCGCAGCTTGCTGCAGAAAAAAATCAATTTAATTTCAGTGACGTTATCTGTGGAATTGCCAGTAAAATTGTACGCCGCCACCCGCACGTCTTTGCAGGGCAAAAAGTAACGGGAATCGATGAGATTTTTAAAAATTGGGACGAGATTAAAAAACTTGAAAAACAAAATCAGCCCAAAAAAACGAAGACCATCGATGTTCCAGAAAGCCTTCCTGCCTTACAAAGGGCCTTTGCAATCGGCGAAAAAACAAATAAGCTAAATTTTGATTGGAAGGAAATTTCAGGCGTTATCCAGCAGCTTAAAGCAGAAATAACAGAGCTTGAAATGGCCATTGAAGAGCCTCCGTCAGCGCAGAAAACAGATCATTTGCGCCACGAATTAGGTGATGTCCTTTTCTCAGCGGCACAAGTTGCTCGCCACTTGCAACATGAACCTGAAAGCTGCTTACGTGAAGGAAACCGACGTTTTTTAAAGCGCTTTGAAATGATGCTTTCACTCAAAAAAATCACTGCTGAAGAATTTAAAAAATTAGCCGCCTCCGAGAAAGAAAATCTCTGGAGTGCCGCAAAAAAAGAATGTTAACTATTTCGACTGAAGGTTTGACAGAAATTGAAAATCTCAGATCGAAAAACTTAAAAAAACTGACCATTATTCTTCCAATTTATTTTTTTTAAATTATAATAAATTTATTTTTTCTAATCCTATCAACTACTTAGCCTGTCCCAGTTTAAGACATCGTAACCAATACACCATACATTTCAGACCGTTACCTGCCACAGAACATTTTGCTTTTTCCTCTATAAACTAACTGAGAGGCCAACAAGAATTCACAGCAGTCAGTCGATAAGACCCTGACTGAGCTTCGCTAACCGGGCCATAACAAGGATGAAGAATGAAAAAAAATGTTGTTTTACCACTATTGATGACTGCGGCGACATTGCTTTACACGAGTTGCGAAAAAGGCGGCGGTGATTTTTCAGTTCTCTCTGAGTCCTCGCAGTTTGAACAAGCATCTGTCTTCGTTCCGCGAAAGATTGACGTGCTTTTTGTGGTAGATAACTCGGGCTCCATGCGGACTTCGCAGTCGAACTTAGCCAATAACTTCCCCTCCTTTATTAGATATTTTAAAGCCAAGGGATACGATTTCCGTATCGCGGTCACAACAACAGATGCTTTTTACGGCGATCAATTTGTTAATAGTGGATGCTCGCTTTGCAACGCGCGCCAGGCGGAATTTCGTGGAAATCCAAAGTTTATTGATAACAACACTCCCAATCTTGATGCGGCATTCGGCGCTAATATTCAAGTTGGAGTGAGTGGTAGCGGCGACGAACGCGCTTTTTCAAGCTTCAAGGCTGCCCTTGGTAGCTCGCTGAACGCTGGCTTTCACCGTCAAGATGCATTTTTATCTGTGATCATTGTTTCTGACGAAGAAGATTTTTCGCATAACGATATTAATATGAATGAGTCCTACTCGCAACCGACTCTGCACGCTGTTTCGATGTACAAAACATTTCTTCAGACCTTTACCGCTGGACAAGCCACGACGGACTTTTCGGTTTCTACGATATCTATCATTGACGAACCCTGCCGGGCCTCTTTAGGTGGCGCAGCAAAAATCGCTACGCGCTACATGGAACTAGCCGCAACAACTGGCGGAACAAAAAATTCACTTTGTAGCTCTTTCGCTGGAGTTTTAGATAATATCAGTGCGTCGATTGCGGCCCAAACACAAGCCGAATTTAAACTGAACAGAAAACCGATCATTGATTCAATCCGAGTCATTATTGATGGTGTTGTTATCCCTCCGAATGCAACGAGCGGCTGGACTTATAATAGCACTACCAACTCGGTGAAAATCAATGGCAGCGAATTTCAACCAAGCGCAGGCTCAAGTATTACAATTAACTTTGACCCCGATTTGACTTAAAGAAAGCGAGAACGAAAGATGCTACACCCCGAAAATGACTGGTTTGTTTTAATTGGCGATCAAAAATATGGTCCTTACGATTACAAAACAATGATCCATATGATGCAGAAAAACGAACTGCTTGATTACAACTATGTTTGGGCGTCGCATTTAGAAAACTGGACTCCGATTTATCAGCTAGAGGAATTCAGCAAAGATCGTTTTCAGCTGTTGTTACAAAAAGAATCTGACTATTTAAATTCTTTTATTCAAAGAAAAAATCAGCGTATCGAAGTGAATATTCCTTTACTTGGTCACAATAGTATTCGATTTTTTGATGGCAAATTAACTTCGCTATCTGAAAACGGCGCTTTGTGTCTGATCAATACGCCGCTGATCCAAGTTGGTGATTTCCTCAAGTTACATGTGAAGACAAACGTCCAGAATGGCGTGTCTTTCAACACAGAAGCGGAAGTTATCCGAAAAAACTTTTCAAAACAACGACTGAATTCTAAATCTGGCCTTTACTACGCAGTCCGCTTTAACGATATACAACCTGTAGGCCTGGAACAAATTCACAACTGGATTTCTGCAGCTTAAATTTTTATTAGAAACCTTTTAAGGAGGACGTATGGCATTTTTTAATTTCATGAATCAATCAGGTGTTGTCGGTTGGACAATTCTATTTACAGGGATTGCAGCAATTGGCCTTGTGATCGAGCGCGCCCGCACACTTTATTTCGATTATGGAATGAATGTCGACGAATTCACAAGCAAGATCCAAACGCTGGTGCTTGGCAAAAAAAATGAAGAAGCTATTATTGCATGTGCTCAACTGGAAAAAAAACCACTGGCACGTGCTTTTAAATTAATTCTTGAAAAATCCGATCGTGATGACGAAACCATTTTTCAAGCGCAAGACATTGCGATGGCAGAAACAGTTCCGCTTTACACGAAGCGCTTACATTATCTTTCGATGTTGGCAAACGTTTCAACGTTGCTGGGTTTATTAGGAACTATCCACGGACTGATTCTTTCGTTCCAAGCCGTTGCGCAGGCAGATCCTGCAGAGAAGCAAGCCATGTTGGCTTCAGGTATTGCCGTGTCGATGTACACGACAGCATTGGGTCTGGCCGTTGCGATTCCTGCGATGGTGGCCTTTTCCTTTTTAACGTCACGTCAAAACCAGCTATTGGAACAAATGACCGAGAAATGTTCGAAACTAGCCGAAGTATTAACAAGCAGTCACATGCCGGGATTGAATCAAAGCACAGTTTTCCCTGAGGCTCGCTTGAAAACAAATGGTCCAACTCCACCCTCTGTTTCTTCGAAAGTATCGTAGCAGTATTTTAGTCGTATCTAGGTCTCTGATTTTTTTCTTAAGGAGAAAAAAATATGCGCAAACGATTTAAACCGATCCTAAACCATAGCTCTGAATTCGAATTGGATTTAGCGCCCCTGCTAGCGGTGATGGTGAAGTTAGTGCCGGTTTTGTTAGTTTCATCTGCTTTCGTGCAAATGATGATTATCGAAACGGAACTACCACAGGTCGTACAACAGGCCATCGAGCAGCAGAATAAGGATCCTAAAGCCACACAAGTCGCTGTTGAGCTTTCAACAAAAAGCGGAGTGAAGATCATCGTTACGCAGAATGGAAAACAATACGTCGAGACTGTTGCGTTAACAGCTGATAAGCAACTTGATTTACCAAAACTTCATGCAAAATTTCAAAATATTAAAAAAACTCATCCCGAAGTTTTCAAAATTGAAATGAGCCCGGATCAAGATGTGCCTTATAAAAGCGTTGTGCAAGTCATGGACGAGGCCCGTAAATCTAGAAGCAACGATATTAAATTTCCAGTCAAAGATAAAAAAACAGGACTTGATACAACGACGTTGTATATGTTTCCTGAAATTGTCTTTGGCAACACGATGGACGGATAGATTATGGCACGCAAACGATTTGTACCAGAAATTAAAAAAAATCAAAGTTTTGGCCTGAACATCACGTCGATGACTGACATGTTTACTATTCTGTTGGTGTTTTTATTACAGACTTTTGCCTCTGGCGAAATTGCCCTTGATCCCGCTCAAGGCGTG
>JAYUTU010000388.1:0-3933 GCA_043754975.1 Bdellovibrionales bacterium
AGATCGTGCTTTCTAATTTGTACAAACAGAAGGAGATTATATGGCAATAACATCTACAATGGGTCAATCGGCGCGAAATTCAAATATCGCTAACAAAGTGTGGTGGGCAATCGCAATTGTCGCTGCAATTTTAATTGTGATGGCGCTTATTGGACGGCGTAACGCAGACGCACCAGTGACCGGGCAATCGACACTGCAAGGCACAGTAGGAGAATCTACAACAACAAACATGCAGAATTCAAGCTTCCCTGGAACGCCAGTCGTACCTAATACGCCTGCAACAACAGTCCCGAATCAATAGTTTTACTACTTGGCGCCTCTGCTAAACGCACGGGCGCTGGTGTGGTTATTTTAAAAAACTTTGAGCCAGAGCCGGAATTTCTTCTAGCATTTTTTTGCGGTCCTCATCCGTTGCAGAAACAACACCGTAAAATGTTTTCCATGCGACCTCTCTGACTCCACAAAATTTTAAAGTTCCTTCTTCCATTGGAATAGGTAACGAGTCTTTTACTTTAGCTAATGCCACTTCAGGAGTTCCCGTAGTCATAATGACTAGGGCTTTTTGGTGCGGTAACAGACCAATGGCTCCCTGGGCCCCATACTTGAATGCAAAACCATAGCTGTAGACGCGGTCAATGTAACCTTTTAGCATCGCAGGGCGGTCGTACCACCACAATGGGTAGACGAAAGCCAGCCGATCAGCCCACGTAATTTCTGCTTGCTCCGCTTGGATATCTGCAGGGGTTTTACCTGCTTTCATTTCTATAAAATCCTCGCCATCTAGAACACAGTCAAACTTCATGTGGTATAAGTCTCGTGTGCGGACCTCGGCACCACTATTTTGTAATTCTTTTTCTAGTCTTTCCCGGATGGCATGGTTGAAGCTCTTAGGGTTTGGGTGGCAGTAAATAAGTAAAACTTTAGACATAAATTTTTATCCTTTTAAGCAACTGATAAGCTAAGCTCACAACTCAGCTTAGTATTGAATTTACTATGAAATAGTTTTTACATGATCGACAAGGGCGAATGGCTGTGTTTCATTTTTTCAACCAAGTCGTTAAATAATGCTAGAGCCCAGAGCACTTTCCGGCTACAGTCCCCCGAAACCGCACTTACTTTAAGGACTTTCTTTGTATGAATACATTTCCCGAATTTGGACTTATGCCCTCGATTCTAAAAACGCTAAAGACTCAGCGGATTTTTACCCCAACTGAAATTCAGAAATTTGCAATTCCATTAATGATGTCTGGCCAGACCGTGGTTGGCGTTTCAGAGACCGGTAGCGGTAAAACGTTAACGTACGCATTACCACTTTTACATTTGCTAAAAACTCTTGAAGATCAAGGACAACCCGTTACTAAAGAGGCCTCACCCCGCGCGATCGTCATGGTGCCGACTCGTGATTTAGGTGAACAAGTTTCAAAAGTTTTTAAAACTTATACGCACGATACACGTTTACGAGTTCGCCCAGCTCTTGGCGGAATGACTTTCGAGCAAGCCCGTAGAAATATTGGCGGACCTTTTGAAATTTTACTGGCTACGCCTGGTCGCTTAATTCAGCTGCTAGATAAAAAATTAATTAATCTTTCCGATGTCAAAGTTTTGATTTTTGATGAAGCTGATCAAATGCTGGATAAAGGTTTTTTAGAAGAATCAAACCGCATCGTTAGCCAGTGTCGTCTTGGAACACCGCTTGCACTTTTTTCTGCGACAGTATCAAAAACGGTTCAAGACTTAATTAATTCACTTTTTGCCAAAGCCGAAGTTATCCGAAGCAGTGGCAGCGGCAAAGTAGTTAAAACATTACAAACACAAAATGAAATTGTTATCGATGGTTTACGCTGGCCAATTTTTGAAAAACTTTTAAAACAAAAAGTATCAGGTGGAACAATCGTATTTACGAACACCCGTGATCAATGTGACAAGCTGGCCAACGAAATTACTGAAAAAGGATTTCAGTGCCTAGTCTACCGCGGCGAGATGGATAAAAGTGAACGACGAATGAATTTAAAAAAATTTCGTGCCGGCGAATACGATTTACTTGTATCTACAGATTTAGCAGCTCGCGGATTAGATTTAGAACACGTAGGCCGCGTGATTAATTATCATTTACCAAAACAGATGGAGAACTATCTGCACCGAGTGGGGCGAACAGCACGTGCTGGTCGCGCCGGCTTAGTTATTAATTTAGTCACTGAAAGGGATTTGCGATTAATTGCATCGCTTGAGGGAAAAGGCCAGTCTCCTAAAGAGTTAAAAAATAGATTCAAAGGCGCTGATGGAAAACGACTGCATGTACCGAAAGATCAGCTAAAACCCCGTCCGGTGAAGGCTGGGTCAAAGCCCGCTGTAAAAAAGTCAGCTCCGTTTGGGAAAACAAAACCGACATTTAAGCCCAAACCAAAACCATCAGAAAAAACAATGCTTATGGTACACGGAAAGCCGAAATCACCAGCTAAAAAATAAGCCAGCACTTATCCAGCAACGTTGCCATTGCACTCTAGGTAATAATTTGTTTTGAATTTTTTAAAAGTGCTGCGAACTTTAAGTGACACAGCTCTGTTCACTGCGCTGGCACTGCGTAACTGCGTGCTTGACCCAACTGCTTTCCGAGCATCCACTGCCAAAATTAATACCTGACTTGAATCGTAATCCATCAGCTCCGTCACAACCACTAACCCTGAATTGGTTAGCTCCCTCACCATGCGATTTAAATAAGCCGGCTGAGCATCGGTTAAAGTAACAAGAAAAGGCTCTTCCTGGGCAACATCACGGGATCCATAGCACTGTGGAATAAGAATAAGTTCAGCAGATACGGTACCTGAAAAGCAAAATGCTAAAGCTATGACTAATTTTTTCATGAAAACTCCTACGTTTAGAAATTAATGGTAGCTCTACTGATTAAATTTAATCACCTCAACTCATTTAGATTAAAAAATTTTAATTTTACGAAATGCTTTACTGCACAAAACCCACATAATTATCCACATGCCAGGCCGTCCTTTGCCATTTAACGCAAATCCTACAGGTACGCAGAAAAACCGGCTACGACTAATTTAATGTATTTCATTCGATTAATTTAAGTTAAGATTTACCAATGTATAAGCTTCGAGATTACCAGCAAAAGGCAGTGGATAACACGATCACATTTTTTCAAAAAAAACGTGATCCTGCGGTTATTGTGCTACCCACTGGAGCTGGAAAAAGTTTAGTCATCGCAGAGCTTGCACGCATTGCCCGCGGCCGGGTTTTAGTCTTGGCTCACGTCAAAGAGCTTGTAGAGCAAAATTACGAAAAATATAAAAGCTATGACCTATCAGCTGGAATTTTTTCTGCAAGCCTCGGAAAAAAAGATCGCGATCAAAAAGCAATTTTTGGCAGCGTGCAATCTGTAGCCAGAGCCTCAGACGATTTTTTTGAAGACTTCTCGCTATTAGTAATTGATGAATGCCACCGCGTCGCCGAAGAGGGCGCCACGCAATACCAAGAGGTCATCAAAAAACTGCTCGAGCGCAATCCAACTCTTTGTATCCTAGGTCTTACTGCAACTCCGTTTCGTTTAGGAGTTGGCTGGATTTATGAATTTTCGCAAGCTGGTGAAATAAAAACAGACAAAAAAAGATTTTTTAAACAGTGTGTATATGAGTTGCCGCTGTCCTACATGATCAAGCACGGCTACTTAACAATTCCTGTCAAAGTGGACATTCCTGTAACGTGCTATGATTTTTCAGAGCTAACTGAAAAAGATCGCGCTTTCACTACTGCTGAAATTGAAGAAATACTAAAAAGCCAAAAGCGGTTAACTCCGTTTATTATAAAAAATATTATCGACATTACAGAGCGTTTTAATCGACACGGCGTGATGATTTTTAGTAGTTCCGTCAAACATGCTGAAGAAATTATGACCTATTTACCAGAGGGCGACTCACGCTT
>JAYUTU010000389.1:0-3933 GCA_043754975.1 Bdellovibrionales bacterium
CTGATTTTATGGCAAGGAAGTTTGAATTTAAGCCGCACAAGGTACAAACAGAATTTAACTACCAAACAACATTCGGCTTCCGAAAAGACCAACTGCTTCTCGGAAGCACTATGTCAAAAGCTATCTTGGCTATTAGTTTGCAAGACAAAAACACGTTGAATGACGCGTGGAGGTATGAACAAATGCCTTCAGCCAAAAAGTAAAACACAATTTTTAATCACTTGGAATTTCTGGCTTAGCAACTTCACGCGTTGTTTTTATTTCACGATCAAGTGTTTCTGCAGCTTGCTTTATTGCATCAGCATGGTTTTTTATTTCACCAGTCATATATCCAAGCAACATGTTCAATGCTTGTGCTGCATCAGGTACGCGCTCAGGCGCAGTTTGCTTGATCTTCAATGCCAACAGTTCTTTGAAGTCGGAATCTTTCAATTCAGACTTATCGTCAACGTTTACAATGCGCTTAAAAAATTTAGCTTCATTCTTTACGAATCGAACTAAAGCCGCAGGAGGTGCTGGTGCTCTTGCACCGCCCATCACACGAGCTTGTTGGTTATACTTTGCCGCTTGATCACTTGTTACTTTGTTACTCTTAACGAGCGATTTATTAAAACCAATACGCAGGGTTTCTAATCTAGTTGCCAGTTTCTTAAACGCTGTAAATGCTGAATGCAAAGATGCTTTATCAGGAAATTTTTCCAATATATCTCGAGCATCATCGTTGATTTCAAACTGCGGAAACTTCGTGAAGAAATTGTCAAGGAACTTGTTTGTGTATTCCACAGTTGCGTTTTTGTCAATCTTTGCCGGCGGTTTAACTTCGTCTTCTACCTTGCCAACATCTTTCTTGAACTTATCCGCTGCATCCTTTACTGCCTTTTGACGTTTCTCTTCGGCATCATCAATAGCCTTTTCAGCTTTTTCCTTTGCGTTGCTATAACCTTTTTTGAAGTTATCAATGACATCAGCTTCATTAAGTTCCAGCATCTCCTGGAGTGTTTTTAATTCGTTCATTGTTAAGTCAACGCTATCAAGATCAATAACTACTTTAGCTGGGAAACTTTTTGCGGCCAGCATTCGCAAAGCGTCAAATCTGTGCCCGCCTTCAAGAACATATGGACCTTGGTCGTCAATAACAACTATCAACGGTGAAATTTCATTTGAGTGCTTTATTTCATTTGCCAATCTATTGGTGCGATCCTCTTCACTTTTAGAATGAAATGTTAGCTCACCCATTTGATTGAATAGATCAAATTTGACTTCTCTAAGTCCAACTAAAATTTTGTAATTGTCAAGTTCCGCTTGAATAGACGATGTATTAGGAACACCAGTTCGAACGGCGCGACCGTCAACAGTTTCTTTAATTAGCGGATACAATTTATCGAAGTTCTTCATTTTTCCGCTAGCGCATCTGATTCTAGGTCGTCAAGCCCATCATTTGGCATATCGTCATCATGACCATTTGCTTTGTCAAATTCTTTATCAATTGCTTGCAGGGCATTTTCCAGTGCTACGATTGCTTTAATGGCGTCTCGTGAATACTGAACAGTATTGGTGTCGTTATTCATGTCGCTCATCTTCATATAATCCAACCATTTCTGATTCTTCATTACCATTTTCATTTTGGTTGTTTGTTGGAACAAACCGTAGAATTCGTCAGTGAATTCGCTAGAGTCGGTGTAACCTTTAGCTTCAGTAAAAAAGCCACCACTGGTAGCTTCTACAATGTTTGTAAGTTCTTGGAGATGTTTCAGGTGCATGTTAATTCCTCGATAGGAGATGTGTCTCTTATTTATGGAATTGGAAAGTAAAAATGATCCCGAAGGATCATTTTCTTATTTGTCAGCTAATGCTCTAATATTTCGTTTAGTGTACTGTTAGAGAGCAAATTGTCGTTTTATGTCTGCCGACAGACTTTATAATCCTGGGCCAAGTTTTGTTTGTTGCAAAAACAGGTTTCTTTGGCATAGGCAAAATAAGTCCAGTCGCACGTTGTACTTCTGCAAGGCTTGTGATAAATGTTGAAAGATTTTCTTTTGAGCCCACATTGTCAAATTTAAAAGCCATCACCTCACTAGTTTCAGTATCTATGATAACTTTCCAGAAACCATGTGGCACAGTTACGCCCCTGCCAATTCGTGCATCTTGTTCACGATTGTAAACTGTCCCGGCATAAATTTGAAGTGGATGATTGCGATTTAGCGTCCATCCACGAGTTGAATCTTCAAGTTTCTTCCAAATGCCTCGATTAAATTCCGGCAATTGCGGGGTCATGTTTGACATCAGAAAACTTTCATTTTCCGCATCATAGTCCCACAACATATCCGCCGCGTTTACAATATGCCCCATATCGTATCCGCTCTTTGAATAATCTTTGGCAGTGCTTCTTGCATTAGGGCGGAGTGAAATATCTATCGTGAACGAATTGCTGCGCTTGTTACAACCAGTCGTTTCAATTGGGGTTAAGAGATAAGACGCCCAGATGAGAATTTTTGCCTGATTATCATACTCAAGAACATACGCCTTCCTACAAATTTTCGTAGTATCTTCCTTCCTTACAGATGGAAATCCATATATCGCCTCACCAGCACATAACTCTATTGACCTAGGTGAAGCGGGCGAAAACTGTGTAGCACTGACATTGGTTGAAATCAACGCCAGTGCGATAACAAAAAACTTCATTAAAAATATTCCGGTTCAGGTTTCAGTTCTTCAAACCGTTTAATGAGTTCAGCGCAAGCTTGCTCAGAATCAATCGGCCACCTGAATGCATCTAAAATCTGCAAGCTTGGTTGTTCTTGAGGCAGATTCCAACTTAGCCCACGTGAAGGCATCATGTGATATGCTTCAATCTTCAGTGCGACCATATCAGCCCACTTGACAACCACTTCGCCAAATGCACGGAAGTTTGGCCATTTGTCTGCATAGCCAAGTCCAAGCGTCTTGAAGATAACATTATCCATTTTTTCTTCTGCTGCACGATATGCTTCATACACGCCAGGTAGACGTTTAACAGGCGTTGGAATATCGATTAGATATGCTTCAGCAAAGTCGTGCATTAACGCATGGAAGGCAATCATCTGGATTTTGTATTCGTCCAGATCACGCAGCAGCATGTCTTTGAAATTATTCCACTTTAGAAACGCGACATCACTAGGATTTTCTTCCATACTGAAATGAAATTCTGGATGATTAAAGATATTTGCTATCTCGTTATCAATGTAGCGATCAAACATTTCGTGAAATTCGTTCCCAACCGTGAGCGCTTGCTCGGCGATGCGAGACACTTGAACAGTGTGCTGAGCAACTGTATATGGTTTCTTTGAAATCGTATGGCCACCGAAACGATTTTGGCGAGATAATCCCCACGCGATATCGGCAATTTTGATATCTTCTGGATGTGGGTCGGCAAGATCGATGATCGTCCCGGATGCAGTTTCAGTGCAGGTGATGCCAACAAACGTTTTCATAGTTTTATCTTCTTTGCTTTTTTGTTAGTTGCTATTAATCTAATATCCGGATTAGTAAAGTTGTCTCGCCACCACGCGCCTGTTCGCTTTTGATAAAGTTTTAGTTTTGAAGAAAGTTTGTTATTGTTATGATTATAAACTACATCACAACGCTCTTCCACATTATTTAGATCATTGGCCCAGATATTATATCTTCCTGATTTAACCAATGATTTCCATATTCTTTGACCAGCAGCGCTTTGTGTCCTGCCGGATACTAATATTTTCTTTTGCCGAACAATGATTGTATCATACAAAAGTTTTGCCCAGCCTTGTCCGCGCGATTGCGGGAAAACGAATGATTGTTCTACTTCCCACTGTTCGTAATCACCTTCATTTGAAAGGCTGACCCAACCGTGAATTATAATTCCATCTTTACCTTGTAATTCAGCCGCAACATATATAGTGCTGGCAAAATATTCAT
>JAYUTU010000390.1:0-3919 GCA_043754975.1 Bdellovibrionales bacterium
ATTACCCAGTTTTTAAAATCTCATTTGTAAAAACAAGTTAGTTCTTGGATAAAGCCTTGGACAAAGTACAGTTCAAGGCCAGAGTCATGTCAGTTCAAGGTTAGAAAAACTTGAACTACTCGGCTTCAAGAACACGTATTTTGTAAGTTGCCTTGGATTTGCAAATAGATTCAACGCCTTCTTTGGCGCAGGTCATAGAGCCGCAACTTAAAGAAATTATTTTACTGTCTTTGTTCAACTCTTTTAATTCTTTCTTCCATTCGTCGCAGGCGGCTTTCCAATTTTTTTCCGCATTCTTTTTAAGAACATCTTTGTCACCAGCAATGTCTTCGCTGCCATCAGAAATAATATATTTTTTTTTATTGGCAGTCGAGCTGCTGCCCTTTTTAATCGAAATCGTGGTGTCATCAGCAGACTGATCAGCATCAACTTTAACGCCAATTTCCTGCGCCCAGGCTGCAGTAGATAAAGCCAATGTGAAAACAAGCGCTGCTAAATTTTGGTTCATTCGTTTCATAAAATCTCCTTCGATGAGCTCAGAATAAATATCTGCGGTAGGCGATACTAGATACTAATCCCAGCCCCGCCATTGTGGTTAACATACCTGATCCACCGTAGCTGAGTAAAGGTAAAGGCACACCGACGATCGGCAACAAACCGATGACCATGCCGATATTCACAAACATGTGCCAAAAAATATACCCTGTGACGCCAATCACTATGAGTGCGCCATATTTGTCACGAGCTTGGAGAGAGATTTCAAAGCAAACTTTAAATAGAAAAGCAAAAGTCATCAAAACTATAATACTTCCAAGAAAGCCCCACTCTTCGGAAAGTACTGAGTAAATAAAATCTGTATGGCGCTCAGGTAAAAACTCAAGTTGTGACTGAGTTCCCATACGAAATCCTTTTCCAAGAAATTTCCCAGAGCCAACTGCAATTTTTGATTGAATAGAATTGTAGCCTGTTCCTTGAGGATCCTGGTCGGGTGATAAAAAGGTAAAAACACGATTGCGTTGATATTCCTTTAGGCCATATTTCCATGCCAGGGGAACCGCTATAAGAGTTAGTACGGCGATAAATAAAAGAATCGTTTTTTTAATTTTTGAAAAGTACAGCATGGTGCCACCAATAAAAAGCAACATCATGGCAGTGCCTAAATCGGGTTGCTTCACTGTCAGAGCAAAGGGGACAACAATCAGCAATGCCGGTACTATGAGCTCTCGTAATCCCATTCCATGGCCCATCGGATTACGGTTCACCAGGATACGAGACAACAAAAGAATCAGACAGAGTTTCATGGTTTCAGAGGGCTGATAACGAAAGAAATGCAAATCGATCCAGCGCTGGCCACCCAGAACGACTTTACCTAATAAATCTGTGTAAATTAAAGCGCCGACATTGATGATATAAATTAACCAAACAATTTTGTTTATCCAAATATAATCTAAAAAAGTGAGAATGAAAAAGAGCGTCCAGCCGCCCAGCAACCACACAATTTGTTGGACAAATAAAGGTTCGACATCGCGGGAGTGTGGGCCGTGGGTGGCACTGTACAAATTAAATAAACCGATTATGTTTAAACAAAAAATGAGCAGAATTAAACGAATATCTAAGCGGCTTACAAAATTTCGTTCCGAAATGTGATGCGATCTAAAAGCCATATTATTCCCTTTGAGCAGCAGGCGGTAGGGCTGCTTTAGCGCGTGAATCTTTCTTCTTTAGGCCCTCTGCAATTAAATCAGGATGATATTTTCTAAAATACGCTTCCATGATGTCGCGAACGACAACGCCAGCCCCTGAATTTCCATGACAGCTATGCTGTGCTAAAACGGCAACCGTAATTTCGGGTTTATCCCACGGGGCCCATCCAATAAACCAGCCGTGATGCCGTGTTTGCATGGGCCGATTTTCGCAGAGCGAATAAATCTGATCGGCAGAAAAACTCATGACCTGCGCGGTTCCTGTTTTACCGGCCATTTGCACGCCAGGAATTTTTAAACTTCGTGCAGTTCCGGCAGGGCCGTTGGCCACCCGGCGCATGCCTTCTTTAACAATTTTAAATGTGTCGGAATCAATTTTGTAGCCGTTAGGTTGCGGCAACGTAATATCACGAACTATTTCCGGGAAGCGTTCCAACAGAACTTTGCCCTCGTGATCGACAACTTTTTTAACGATAAATGGTTTAACAACTTTACCTTCTGTGGCAATTGTATTGTAAGCAATTGCCATTTGTAGAGGAGTTACCGTGACGTAGCCTTGGCCGATTGCTGTACTTAGATTTTCTCCTGGTTGCCACTCTTCACCACGCGCCGCTTTTTTCCATTCGGAATTTGGCAGGCGGCCTGCAGCTTCGCGGTCCATCTCAATTTTTGTTCGCGCTCCCAAACCTAACAGGCTGATGTAGTTAAACATCTTATCGACGCCCAATTTAATTCCTAATTGAAAGAAAAATACGTTACTACTGCGCTCGATGGCATCGTAAACATTCACATAGCCTTCACCATTTTTATTGTGGTTGTGATAGGGTCTTCCACCAAAATAAAATTTCCCCGGTGCAAATAAGATTGTTTTATCTGTGATTATTTTGTCTTGCAACGCTGCTAAGGCAACTAAAGGTTTAAATGTCGAACCCGGAGCAAAGTGATCTTGAATCACTTTGTTGCGAAATGGCTTAAAAGGATCGCTTGTTAATTTGGCCCAGACTTTTGCTGATGTTTCCGTGGCAAAATCATTTGGATTAAAAGCCGGAGTGTTCAACCAGGCTAAAACTTCACCATTACTTTTCATGGCAACGACACCGCCAATGCGGCCTCTGCTGGACATGGCCTTGTAGGCAGCATCTTGGATATCACGGTCTAGTGTTAAGTAGGCGCTATGGCCGTGCATGGGTTCCTGATCCTTAATCTGTTCCCCGTAAATATTTGGTATTTCTGTTATGGTTTCGCGGCCGTGAGCGTCGACTTGTATGTAGCTCACACCATCGGCACCGCGTATATTCTTTTCGAGATATTCTTCGAGTCCACTTTTGCCAACAATATCACTTTGTTCAAAAATTAAAGAATTTTTATACTTTGCGTTCAGCTTAGGAATTTCTAATTTAGAAATCTCGCCGACATAGCCGAAGAGTTGGGATCCATTTTCATTTAGTGGGTAATGCCGTAAAATGGATTCACGAATTTCTAATCCTGGAGTGTCTAGCCGGATTCGCTTGAGGCGAAAAACTTCTTCGCGTGCTAAATTATCTTTTAAGCGCACAGTAGCAAACGGGCCATTCAAACGTTTGCTACGCTGAATTTTTTCGATGACCTTGGCCGGCTCCATTCCCAGAATAGGGCCCACTTTTTCGGCCAGCGCCTTCGTATCTTCCAGGTACTGAGGTGAAACTAAAACTTCGAAACCAGGCAGATTTTCGATTAAAGCTTTACCCTCACGGTCCAAAATGAGTCCCCGGGGGGCAAAAATTTTATTTTGCTTAATACGATTTTTTTCAGAGTAGTGCCGCAGCTCGTTGCCAGAAATAATCTGCAGCCAGATTAAACGCATGAAAAAAATGATAATGACGAAAGTAATAAAAACATAAAGAGTTCTGTAGCGGCCCTGAAATTCACGGGCCTCGTCAGGATTACTGATGTATTCGCTCATTACAGATCCTCACTTTGTTCAGGAGTCGCTGCCCAGAGATGCTTAGCGTAAAACAGTTGATCAAGCCATTCAAACAGTCGATACGCTGGATAACTAAAAATAAAATTAACCATAATTTGTATGAGCCGATCGAAAAACTGAATCGACGTGGGATTGGCTTCGATCGAGTGCGACAGAACAACGTAGCTGATTTCAAAAATAACAGTTCCAAGCAGCGTGAAAAATGAAAATGAAAGGGCGCCACTTAAGCGGACACGGTCTTTAAAAACCGAGA
>JAYUTU010000391.1:0-3904 GCA_043754975.1 Bdellovibrionales bacterium
GGCACATGGATTAATTCCAGAATGCAACAGGTCTACACCCAATTGCACCAAGCAGGGCACGCAATTTCGGTTGAGATCTGGCATCAGAACCAGCTGGTCGGCGGTATTTACGCAGTCCAATCACAAAAATATTTCAGCTGTGAAAGCATGTTTTTTAAAATTTCCAATGCGTCAAAGCTTGCACTGTATGAACTTATTCAGCATTTAAAAAGCCAGGGACATACGTGGATGGATATTCAGATGGTCACTTCAGTTTGTGAGAGTTTCGGCGGAAAGCTGATCGATAAAGATTCTTTCTTAGATCGTATTGGTCGATAGAATTTTTGTAGTATCTTTTCAAATTTTATTTCGAAAAATCAGATCGTTCACAGTTTTTAAAATCCAAGAGTGGTAATTCTGTAAGTAAATGTACACACCATTTCCAGCGCAGTCGCTGTACTGGCGCTTCTCCATTAAGTCATCACCTAAATTATCACCAGCTTGATGATTTCGGTAAACACCAATGGCTAACGCAAAAAGGTGGGATTTGCTAGTGGTCTCAAGAAATAAGGGGGCTCCAGAATCACCATGACAAATTCCTGACGATTGCTTTTGATTCATCTGAAAATAATTTTTGCCACTCGCAGCCGCTTTAATATCCTGGATTGCTAGGCGTACTGTTGTCTTTTTTAAAACTCCATTCAAATCTGTGATGGCTAGTCGTGATGTATCTGCAAGAGCAGTTGTTTTGCCAAATCCAGCCATCGTTAGAGTGAGTGTCTCGGCTTCACTTTCATAATCCAAATAATCTGTAAGCGGCAGTACGGATGCCAAGCTAGTTTCCAGATGACGGTCGACATATAAAATTGCCAGATCCGGATTTTGTTTACGATCTTCCAGCGACGATTTTTCTAGTGAGTGCGCTTTGTATTCAGAATGAGTTTCGGAATCAATGACAGAGTAAACATCTGATCCGTCGTCAGCCAGGCCACTGCGGGGATCGGCGTTTAAGATAACTTTCATACTAGCAGTTCCATTATTCAAGCAGTGTGCGGCAGTCAAAATGGCTCTTGGTCCAATAACAACTCCAGTGCATAAACCAAACAAGTGAACTTTTTTGTTCTCAACTTGAAGGCTTTGTACAATCAGCACAACTTTTTTAGCAAGCAAAGACTCTGCACCGACGGCTTCAGCTTTGATCAGCGATCTGGTCAAAACTGTTTGGTCCATGAAGTTCGGATCGCTGCATCCAGAGCCTACCAAGGCAATTAACAAAAGCAGATTCCATGTCATAGGTCTTAAGAATTTGTAGTCCACACAGCTTTACTAAGCAAAAACCATAGCAGTACCGGCTGAAGTTGAATGCTAAACTAGAGTTAGCGCGGTTTACCTCGGTGTCAAAAAGATAGACACTCTACAAAAATAGTCGTTTCTGCCATTTTGTTTTATTGGCCAACTTTTTCGCAAAATATTTTAAACAGACAGGTATTTTTAAAATCTTCAGGTTTCCCTGTGCTTTGGTCTTAAGTCGTTGGTCCAGATCGCCGAGAAAATGAGGTCAAATGGACAGGAGCAAAAATGAAAAAGCAAAACGTGTTAAATAAGTTAATCAAGGGGCTCGGTATCAGCATTGTTGCAGCGACCGTGTTCACTGGCTGTAACAAAACAAACTTTGCTTCGGTGGCAGAACCACTATCAAGTAAATCTGATATTCCAGTTGATGAAGAAGGTCCGATCTCGGTACCAGTTGTAGTGGCTCCAAGCTTTGGATTTAAACTTTCTAATGGTCTGTGTAACGCAGATTCTTCGACGCAGTTGTTAGCATGTTCAACGTGTATAGTTCCACAGATTCAACTGCAGCCCCAGTTGTCGAAAAAAGCACAGGCCTTATTGGATGTCATGGTCTTAGCGTGCGGGGTTGCAAATAAGTCTGATCTAACAAATGTCCGACCATCGCGTGAAATGATTTTGAATAAACTGAATCAAGCGACCGAGCGCAATTATCCTGAGTCCTTTCGCTCTAGCAATACCGAAATTTTAATACAGGGCTTAACAAATTCAAGTGACGGATCACTACGTCAAAAGATGTTTGGCGGACTTTGGTATCAGCCACCATTTTCAAATACCTTTGAGCAGTACTTTGGTATCACTGTGAACGAAGCAAAAAGCACGTTCTGCTGGTATGGTGATAAAATGGATGGTGTTGTGTCGAACAAGACCGGATTATTTTCGATCGAGTGGTTGAACTGTCAGTATGAATCAGGAAGTCCTGGATCGTGCGTAGAAAAACCGGGCTATGTAGCCGGCAAAGTCTACCGTCAGCAGCTAGAGAAATCATTAGAGCTGGGCCTGTCGAATCCGTACACAGCGCCGATCCCTGATCCACAAAAGACCTGCGCTTGGGACAAGTTTGAAGGCGATGATTTAGTCGCTGCTAAAATCCAGCTTAGAAAATGGAGAGCTGAAGGACGCAAAGTTTCAATGCAGCTTAAAAAGAACGGAATTGGACAGTGTGGAGATGCCCAAGAAAGTGCTTTGACCGAAGGGTCTTCGGTCGAAATGGCAACCTATCGATGCCAGTAAGTTATAAGCGAATTGGCAGCGACTCAACTTGAAACACTGTGCTACACGGTCTGGCTTGTCTGACTTGCAAGTGAATAGGGTGGTGGTTCTCCGGCATTTAGAGTAAACTAAAGCAGGACGGAAACACGACGGCTTTTCTTTTGAGGTCAGATGAGAAAAAAATATTTTATTGTCTTCTTGCTGAGTTTATTTCCGGCCTCAGCCTCGTTGCGCGCCATAACATCACACAGTGAAATCAGCAACCACAGTGGTTTTCCGAAGACCATGCGCGAAGCTGGCGAGTGTTTTTTTGGTAACTACCAAGCTCTTGTTGCCAATCTTCAAGATAATATTTTAGTGAACCAATACCGCATACGCATTATAAAACTAAATCCTAACCCAAGCGAATCGAAAATTGGCCCAACCTACGCCAGCTACAACCGATCGGCGAGTGTGCTTGAAAACACCAACGTAGCTCTTGCCTCTCAATTGCTTCTCCTGAAGGGAAAATGCGATTCATTTCCGAATTGGGATTAGCGCTTTAAGCCGTATCAATTTCTTAATTTTTGAAAAAATAGATTTTCATTAAAGTAGCCCAGCAGATTGCTGTCATGATTAACCCTAAAACGGCAACAAATTTAGTGCTTGCACCACTTTGTTGCTGGCGTGAGCCAGCGTTTGTTGCTGCGCTATTTTTTTGTGAAAGCCCCTGTAATAAATTAATTCGCTGTAAGCGATCCAGTTTATAAAAATGAACTGCTACTGAATTTTCAAATTCGTTGTCGTTATCAATGCGAATGACAATTGCATAGCAGGCCATTTGCTTGGCCCCAGGAATTACGAACTCAATTTTGATAATTTCACCCAGTAACGGTGACAGATCAGCAGGAGCTAGGAACGATAATCCCGTTAGGGAAACATTTCTGATTTCGGTTTTTTCTTCCCATGACCATCTTTCAGATCCCGAGTATCTGATGAGGTTGTTGTCTTCGGTATTGAGTACATACCGAGGCGCACGGCCATGGTATTTCGCTAACTGAGTCATGCTTCTTTATCGGTCTTTCAACACCTTTAGCCCAGGTTGAAAACACAAACTATTCACAAAAATTAGTGGCCCAATCTAAAGATGTTTAGACTAACCCATTTTGAGACAATTTTAAGATAGCACTGACTTGAACTTGACTTGAACTTGACTTGGCTGAGTGTTGCTTCAGCCGTATACTTTGGGGCATGAGTCTTCGAATTAAGATAGCCCTTAGTCTAGCCGCATTTGTTGGTTTTGCGATGTTTGTTTATCGCACCTCTGTATTTCGTATCACTGAAAATTTCGCAGTTGTCGATGATGGAAAGCTCTACCGGTCAG
>JAYUTU010000392.1:0-19258 GCA_043754975.1 Bdellovibrionales bacterium
CAGCGGGTTCCCAAGCACATTGTTCCAGCGCCACTAACTTTGTTTGAACAGTAGGGGTCGCCAGCAGGGCAGTCAGCAAAAGCAGAAAGTGAAGAAATAAAAATAAAAAATATCATTAAGCTTTTCATAATTAGCCCCTTATAAATAAAGTTCTTGAGTCGCGGGTGAAATAACGTCTAGCAAATTATTAAACGTGCTGGCAACCTGCGATGCAACTGTAGGGCCCTCAGCACTGTCGACTTTAGCGATATCACCATTCGGCTTGTAAGACACCTTTATAGTTCCTAAACCAGGCCGAGTGACAATGGACGGTTTACCAAAACGATCCTCATAATCTATCTTAACTATTTTTTTTGCTTGGTCTGTGATTGTCGAAATGCGGCCTTTGCCATCATATGTTAACGTCACTTTTTGGCCATCATTATTCTCAGCGTAAGACAAATTTCCTTTTCCATCATACTTAAACGTAGTCTGTCGCAAAGAAATAACTTTCCCTTTTTCATTTGTAACCGTTGTCTTAACTGCAGCCACTTTTTTAATTTGCGCATCATGAGTAAATTCTAATTTTGCGTTACCAGCTTGCTTTGATTTTATCAAGCCGTCGGCGAAATATTCAAAGTTCATCCGGTCATTGTTCTTTTTTATAACGACGGGCTTCCCGAAAGTATCATGATACGTAATATCAGTTGTGCTTCCGCTAACATTTGTTAAAACCCGCGATAAGACAATCTGACCGTTTTCGATTTGTTTATGCCAAAATTCATATTTATTATTGGCAACAACTTCTTTTCCGCAAGTTTTAGTAACACTTGACCAGTAGTGAAACTTTGGGTCGCTAGCAGAAAATTCGTATTTGTAGTTTTCAGTACATTTGTCACGGTCTGTAAATCCAGTGACCCAGTCCTTAACATTATCGTAACGAACAACGACTGACGTAGAATCCGGCCAGGTCGCTTTTGTCATATTGTGGAATTCGTTATATTCATACGTGTAAACATGCTTATCTGTTTTTGCCCAGGCATTTTTACTCCAGATTAAGTCCTCTTGTGTGCTGTACTTATATTCCGTAGTTAATCCGTTTGGTCCAGTTATGGATTTTACTTTTTTATTTGGAAAATACTTAAAAGTTAACTTTCGTGAATTATTGTCTTCAACTTCTTTCAATAAATCTTTATCGTATTCAAATTTTAGATAATTGCTGTTTTTGTCATACATACTTATAAGGCGGCCCTGTAAATCAAATCTTTGGTAAGTTCCGTCCGGCAGATTGCGCGTGTAATAGGTTTTATTGAAAACAACATTTTCAATTTCTTTGCCATTCGCAAAAAATTTAGTGCCTTCTTTTATTGGCACAGTGACCGAGTATGTTTTAGCCAACCGCGCCCGAAGTTCGTCCTCCGCAGCCATTTGTTCTGCTAACTTTTTGAAATAATCAGGAGACGAGGTTTTAATTTTAGGATCAGCTTTCATTTTTGTAATAATAGATGAAATTGTTGCATCCAGATCTTTTTTAGTAACTTCTTTCGCAGAGAAAACGACTTGTTGTCCGTCGCCACACTCAGCAATTTTAATATTTCCTTCCGGTGTGGGCTCTAATTTCGTTTCAAATTCAGAGCACCAGCCAAAGCCAAAGATTCCGTTAAAAAGCGTTCGACTTTTATACGCCCGAAGCACTTTCATTTCGTAGCCATTACCCGGAACTTCTAAATCAATCCACGTGTTCGAGTAACTAGCGTTGTTCATGTCGACCAAACTGTGAGCTTTGCTTAAAAATAAGAGCGATGCCAGTAAGATTATGGCAGGTAATCTGATCATAAAGTGTTTCTCCATTTACACTTTTATTGTAACAATTTTTTTGATCATCATTCCACCGATAACTTGCAAAGTTAGCATGACGGCCAGTAGGACTAGACCTAGGGTTGTGTCGAACATCGGTTGTATAAATTTTGGATCTACCGCATAGAAAACGGCCCCTAGAATAAAGGGTATTGAAGTGACGATAATCCCTTGCATAACACCCTGGGCAGTCATTGCAGAAATTTTCTTTTCTAATTTTTGACGTTCACGAATTGTGCTGACAATGGTTTGAAACGTTTCCGCCATGTTTCCACCAGTCTCTTTTAAAATGTTTACTGCAGTCACAAACATTTGCACATCAGGCCGAGGAATTCGGGTAGCCAAATCAGAAAGTGCTTCTTCGTAACTTTGACCAAATTGAGTCTGGGTAATAACTTGGCTGAATTCGCTGCTAATCGGATTTCCCATAATCTCAACAACTCGCTGCATGGATTGCTGTGGGTTTGATCCCGATTTTATTCCGTTTGCCATAATGGTCAGGGCATCTACCATCTGATCGACAAACTGAGTGCAACGTTTTTCATAAAGACTTTTAAATATAACAGGCGGCAATTGAAATCCGGCAATACCCGCAGAAAGACCTAAAAAAATTCCCACTTCGACATTGGGCCATACTAATGCAAAAAATAAAATACCGCAGCCAACACTAGATAGCAGCAGAAGCTGAGTCACTTTTCGCTCGTCAGCCGGCATACCCAATAATTTCATATACATTAAAACATTGGACCGCTTGCTCGTGCTTTTTGTGTAAACGCCAATTAAAATTTTATCAGCCCAAAAATAGACTGCAAAAAAAACTAGGATGCCAAAAAGCGGTAGTGAAAGCCAATCGTACTTAAATATTTTTGTCAGTGATGAAATATCCACTTCAGCCTACCTTCTTAACGGCTGTCGCAGCGGAGTTGGCAGCAGCTGCTGGCGCAGCTTTTGGAGCTTCATTAGAAAAAATTTCCATGGGGATATGTCCCCCTTTGTCTTTTATTTCCTGGGCGAATGAAGGCACGGTTCCGGTTGCCTGGAATTGACCTAATATTTTTCTATTTTTATCAAAACCCGTTTCTTTGTATCGGAAAACTTCTGCCAAGGTAATAATATCGCCCTGCATTCCGACCACTTCAGTGATGCTAATAATTTTACGACTGCCATCAGACATTCGCACAATTTGCACAATCAAATCCACAGCGCCTGCGATTTGTTCACGGATGGCTCGTACTGGTAAATCTAATCCCGACATCATCACCAGCGTTTCTAAACGCGCAATACATTCACGCGGGGAGTTGGCGTGTGTGGTTGTCATCGAACCATCATGACCAGTGTTCATTGCCTGCAGCATATCTAATGCTGCTCCGTCACGGGTTTCTCCGACAACAATTCTGTCCGGACGCATTCGTAGGGCATTCCTAATTAAATCTCGGATGGTAACTGCGTGCGAGCCCTCCATCGATGCGGGGCGCGTTTCTAAACGCACAACGTGCTCTTGCATCATTTGTAACTCGGCAGCGTCCTCGACTGTAATGATACGTTCGTGGGACGGTATATACTGAGAAATCATATTCAGTAAAGATGTTTTACCTGAGCCTGTACCGCCGCTAATAACAACGTTGTAGCCGTATTCGACAGATATTTTTAAAAATTCCAGCATATTTTTTGTGGCACTTCCGAAATCGATATATTTTTCCGGAGAAATTCCACCTTTTTTAAATTTTCGAATCGTCAGTGCTGGCCCATCCAAAGATAAAGGCTCAATGATAGCATTCACACGGCTACCATCTTTTAAGCGGGCATCCACATACGGAGTCGCATGATTTATTTGACGACCCAGTGGAGTTACAATGCGTTCAATGATACGACGTAAATGATCGTTTGAAGTAAACTTTATTCCGCTCAGTTGGACTTTACCATTTTTTTCGACAAAAATTTTATTAGCTCCGTTAACCATGATTTCTGAAACAGCCGGATCGGCTAACATGTCCTCAAGTGGACCTAGACCCAAAGCCTCTTCTAAAACTTCTTTGACAATTTTCTGGCGCTCTTCGCGTGATAGATCCGGAGC
Source organism: Bdellovibrionales bacterium (assembly GCA_043754975.1). GTDB lineage: Bacteria > Bdellovibrionota > Bdellovibrionia > Bdellovibrionales > Bdellovibrionaceae > Pseudobdellovibrio. The sequence goes on from JAYUTU010000392.1 coordinate 3,911, forward strand.
TTCTTTATCTACAATTTGTCCAATATCTCGTTGAGTCTTCGCGCGTAATTCTTTTTCTTTACTTTCGCTGTCGCCCACATCAGCTAATATTTTCTTTAAATCGATGGTTCTAATAAGTTCCGAATGGATGCGTAACTTAGTCAGGGTCCGTGCATCGTAATTGTTTGGATTTGAAGCTGTTGCCACAGAAACTTCAGTTCCTGCAGGTGCAGCTGGCTTTGGCTTCTGTACGGTTTTTAACTTTTGTAAAATTCCACCACTTAGTTTTCGAACAATTTCAAAATAGGACAAAGCGAGCGGCGATTTCGAATTCGACACAACAAACGGCTTCGAAGCCGTAATCGATTGCATAACAGTAGCTTCATCCGCTGGAATTAATCCCAAAGGTGTTAATCCCAGATGCTGTGAAATAACCTGTGGTTGTAGTCCAGAATTTGAATACTTATTAAGTACAAGCTGAAACATTTCTTTTGGGTAAGTTTGACTTAATAGTTCATTCACTAAGCGCTGGGTTTGTTGAACAACCAGAATTTCGGGGCTTGAGATAATTGTCATTGCTGTCGCTTCTTGTAAGACGGCAGTTTGCATTGGGCCCACATCATTGCCAACATCGACAATAATATATTTAAAGGCACGCGAAAAATATTCTAATAGTTTTGTTAGATTATCTGTTGGGACTGATAAAATTTCCTCAGGCCCTCGAACAGCTCCAACAAAAGAAAATCCGCTGGGATGCTGGGTAACGATTTGCTGAATTGGAGTTGAATTTAAAGACTGTGTTGAATTTGCTAATTCTCGTAATGTCTTCAATGGCTTAAGACCTGTGATAACATTTTGGTCGCCCACACTTTTTGAATCACAATCAATTAACAGAACAGGCTGACGAAGTTCAGCAGCGAAAGCCGCAGCTAAATTTGCGGCGAAGACGGATTTACCAACTCCACCTTTTCCACCAATGACTGCGATCAAATTACAATTTGGATTCAAAGCCATTTCAAACTCCTGAAATTCTGCTGCAAACCCCTTAATTAACTAGCGGGTCTGCTTAAGCTCTTTTCGGCAAAAGATTAGATTTTCTAAATACTTATGTGCTGTTTTGTAGGTCTTCTAGAAGCCAAGCTAGACTTAGGTTTGCTTCTATTCTTTAAGGCGAAATTTTTTCTTCACCTGGTCGACTCCATCGCTTGCTGAAGCCTTAATAATTGGAGTAATGAACACCACAAAGTTGCTCGTATTTTTGGTGTGATCTTTTCGTGCATTTAAGGAAATGATGGCTTGGGTATCAATAGGGTTTCCGAAGTTTCCGTTTTTCTTCTTTTTAATTGTTCCACCAAATGCAGCACTTTGCCGGTCACGGACACTGATCGTCGTATTGACTTCCGTCTGGGCGGTACCAAACTCATTGGGATCGACTAATTTTACTGCCAGATTTTTCAATTCTATCAATCGCGATCTCTCCGATTTAATAGTTGGCGTTGTATCGATTGAAAGCGACGCTATTGTTGAATCTAACTTTTGTTCGCCGTTCTGGCCCGCAATTAACCCTTTGGCTACAGTTATCGATCTAGAAATATTTGCTTTTTGTTTGTCTTGAACCAAAATCGAACCTGTATCTAGTACCCTGGCATAACCATGATTTTTTGCCCAGTTTAGTTTCGGCAATAAGCGATCTACTAACGAAGCAATTTCAGAAAGTGAGCCGCTGTTAGGTTGTCGCGTTGCTCCATCAATAGCAGCTAACTTTGGAGAAAAATTAAAATCAAAATTTTTCGAATAGAACTCGTTGTACTCAACAAAGTGGGTCACAATTTGAATCATTTTAGGTGGCGGTTCGACTTTATCTTCGTCTTTTTTTATGGTCATTAAATCAATGATTAATTCTTCTACTTTGCCGCTGCTCTTACGACCAACAATTTTAATATGTTCGGTATCGGGCGCATTCTCAATAACTATATCCGGCATGTAAAGTCCAACCAATCGAAGGACACGGTCTTTTTCAGATTGTGAATTCACAACGCCTTCTAATTTTAAAAAATCGCCAACTGCAGTTATTGATATCTCGGGATTATTCACATCACGCGCAATATATTCAGCTATTTTCTTTCGAGCGATTGGGCTTAAAGTTACCAATGACCTTATTTTATCCGAGCCTATTGTCTTTACGACCTGGGCAATGCGGATTAAATCACGGGGTATAAGCGCATACCCATCTAGTAAGATTGTGCCATTCACAATTTTGTATTCGATACCTTCAATGTCTCCTAAAAGAGATTTAGCTTCACGCAAAGTTTTTTCGATTTGGTCATCACGAATATCAAATCGCAGTTCCACTAGTATTTGCCCAGTTTGTTTTTTGTGAATAGTGACAATTCCATTGCCGACTTTTTTAGGCATAATACGAAAATAATCAGTTCCTTTGATACGCTTCATATCAAAAAAATCAGATTTGCCTTTGTAAATAAGATCTGTCTCGGGGATCAAAAGTTCTTCGTCATGCTCAACACTTAAAATTAAATCAAGGTAGCGTCGAATACGCCGCGAATTTGGTTTCTCTGCATCCTCGGTGTCCGTTGCGGCTGTCACAGTTTGATTGGCATTAGGCAAAACACCAGGCAAGGCAGCTGGCAAGATAGCCGGCGTAATAGGTAAAATCGATTCCTGTGCAAGAATCGGCAACGAAAAAAATAATAAAAGAAAAACCACTTTTAAATTTGGAGTCATTCCTACTTTTCAATGCGCTAGATTATCTTCCTGGCGCATTTAATAAGTTTGGCTGAGGCTGAGCCGAAAAGCCACTGGACGGGACTAAGGCCCGGCTTTGAATGGACTCTGCCGAAGAGGCCGGTAGTCGCGGTAATACTTTTCGATCATTGGGATTACGAAGTAAAAAATAAAGACTGCTGGCATTAGCAGAAACTAGATAAATTAAATCTTGGGCTTGCTGTAAATCAGCTTCGATAGTTAAAGTCCCATATTTTGTGTCACCAGTTAAGGTGGTTTGAATTAAATTTTTTCCGCTGGGATCTTTTTCTATAGTTCGGGGTAAATTGTTATGAACATTCACACCAGTCGCAAGAATAACCACATCCTGCATCAGAAGTGTCACTTCACGTTTTTGACTGATACCTTTGCCACTATCAACAACTGCCATAATATCAACTCGGTCACCAGGACGAATTAATCTGGCATTTGCGCGATCATCGTTAATTGGAATCGTTACAGCACGCTTATTCGGAGAAACTTGAATCGCCATGCCAGTTTCAGGGCCGGGTTCAAGAACTTTGTTCTTTGTGACGTACTGACCTTTTTTAATTGGAATCGCAGCAACAGCTCCTATGACATCGGGAATACTGGTGAAGGATTCAGGCTCTGCATCGGATTTATTTTTTTCGACGATTTCCAAAACATTATCGTAGATGCTATCCATTTCTCGAATGTCTTCTTTGGCAACAACAACTCGAATTTTATCACCGGCTTGTTTTTCTAACTCTGCCTTTTTTTCTTGGGAATAAGAATACAGCATAAACGTGGCGAAAACGCCTGCTCCTAAAGATATCCATAAATTTCTTGATTCATTAGGTCCCATATTTTACTCCAGAGTAATTACTACTTTGGTACACAATCGGCATTTAGACAGATTCCATAAACGGTCTTGATCCAAACTCTGGCCGTTTGGACAGTATTTCCCTCTTTGGGCACTGACTTCGAAGTAAAAGACCAGACGTTATTATCAGGAGCTGAGCTTCTAAATTCTCGCTCGGGCTCAGACACCGGTGACTTTACGTTTTTAGAATCTTGTACAGTTGCTAAGTCACGACCTGCAGTTCCTGATTTGTAATTAAAAGTGATAGCTCGCAAGGTCACAGGCCACGCACCTTTTTCTTCAGTTAGCGCTTCGGTACCATCTTGAGTGGTTCCATGAACACGGTTTTGTGAGAGTAAATTATTGGTAGTTTCTGCTCCCGGACGGAAATACATCAAGTTAGATTTAAAACGAAATGTTTCTAAAGCATAATTATAAGAGGCCATCGAGTTTAAAATACCAGAATGCACGGCTCCAAAAAAACCTAAACTGAAATTAAAAATTAATGCCAGCATAAATAAAACGGGAATGGATTCAACAATAGCCATTCCTTTTTCTGAGTTTTTATTTTTACGGCGTAATCTGTTTAGCATCCGTTATCCTCGATCGGTACATACTTGCCCGGGTTAACATTTGGAAACGTAAAAAGATTTCCTTCCGTTTGATTTAACAAAAGAATTCCTTCGCGGTAACGCCGCTCCATCGCAAAGAAATTATAACATTCAGTCTGCGACGGATGCCGCAATACAAAGGCACGGATAGGAAATGTAAATCCTGTTTTATCAGGCACGATCGGGCCTAAAAACGGAAATTTAAATCCAGATAAAAGCTTTAATTCCAAATCAGATTTAGCACCAATCCAAGGTTGTCGTATTTGCAGTGACGAGTCCCTGTTCAGTTTATCTGCGCCTAACTGAGCGCTTAAATCAGTGTCGGCAGTTGCTAAATTTCCAAGAATGGGTGCAGACATGGTAAACCACGGTGTCGAGCTAGCTCCACGGCCACTAATCAACGGGAATTTATCAGCTAGATTATTAAATTTTTTCGTGGCTTGAATTTTGGCGTTAGACTCACTGCTATTTGCCGCCGAAAAATTACGCGCTGTCGACCAGACAATGTACTGAGCAATTTCAACAGTCGCTAAAGAGAAAGTAAAACCAAAGATTAAAATTCCGCAGCTTAAGACTAAAATAAATGAAAATAAAAAATCAGCGACTATAAAGCCAGATTGATTTGAAATTTGAATTGTATGACCATTTATTTTTTTCACTTCGAAGGATCCGAGCTTAGGGCGCGCGCGATAGAATTGGGGTGGCATTTTGCTGGCGAAAGCTTTGCTTTACCGGGTGCTACGCAGTCCTTATTCCAGGTACCGAATGCAGCCATGCGACCCACGCGCTCGATGGGTTTTTGCACTAAATTTTGTACGAGTTGTTTTTCACGAGCATAGTTAGTTAAAGCTAGAAATAGACCAACCAAAACTGACATCAACAGAACGGCTTCAACGGCGAACTGACCCGAATTATTCTTTTTCAGTCCAAGGAATGCGACCTTCATTATTGCCCCCATTAGGAAAGGGTTTAAAACCAGTGCCGGTGGCTAACTGCGTTTCAACACGCGCAGCCAACCGAGTGCCGCCTTTTTCAAAGCCAACTTTAGGGGCTTTGATTAAGGCCGACATAAATACGACTCCACCCATAATCAGAAGAAGCACGTATTCGATTGTCATAGATTATTGGCCGTTAGTTACAGTTTCCATGTTGGCACCAAGTTTATCGGTAGCCGCATTAAATTCCTTTTTGATTTTCGGACCAAACGCCATGACTAATCCAACAACAACAACAAGTAACAAGATGTACTCTGTTGCTCCCTGACCAGCGTTATTTTTCAAAAGATTTTTTCTAAGACCTGCACGTAATTTTGATAAGAATTTCATGATGAATTCCCCCTTCATTACTTCTTATATCGCCAGAATTTGATATTTTCTTAAGAGGAACTGGCCACAATAGTTCCGACTGGCCCCACAGTGTCTCATTACAAGACGTTTCATCGCTCAACCTAACAAAATTATTTCTGCAGGTTTTTTTGTGTCCACTTTAAACACAGTCCCGACCTAGGGCGTGTTTTTCTGCGAAAATTTGAGTTTAAGCCACCCACTGAATAGACTGGGTCGATGATACCAAAACAATTTATCTTATTGTATGTGGCGTGTGTGATTACATTGTTCGTCGTGAATGCCTTGATGGGCTAACGGATAGCTAGACCTAGTTTTTCAAAACGTAAATGTCGCTGTAATTTCTGCCTTTTTCTTCGCTGTCCATGCCGTAGCCGACCACGTAGCGGTCATCGATTGTTTTACCAATGTAATCCGCGCGTATTGGTAATTCACGCCGGGCCGGTTTATCGAGCAAGGTCACAATTTTTAGTGAATTTGGATTACCTGATAGCAACCGGTTTTTTAAAAAACTGAGTGTTCTGCCGGTATCAATAATTTCCTCGACGATCAAAACATCTTTGCCAGTAATATTGACGGTGATGTCTTTAGCCATGCGGATGGCTCCACCTTTTTCAGTGGCTTGTAAGTAAACAAAATCAATCTGCTGCGGTAAATTTACTTTGCGCGCTAGATCCGCAATCACGTGAATAGATCCACGCAGGGGACAAATGAAAACGATTTCGCGGCCTTCATAATCGGATTCAATTTGCGCAGCTAATTTAGCAACTAACTTCGCAATATCTTCTTGGGACAAGAATTTTACCATTTCATCTTTTATTTGAGCCATGCGCGAATCTCTTTCTTTTTTTCTAGTTAGTTAAAATAGTAACGCCCGCAGCTTGCGCCATTTTTAGATAGCGTAATGCCTCAGTATTTTTAGGTTCGTACCGCAAAACATTTTCCCACTGATCGACGGCTTCAGCGATGTGGTGAGCATTGTATAAAACCAATCCTAGCTTCAAGCGAGGAGTTATTAATTTTGGGTTCGCCTGCAATAACGTCTTTAATTCTTTGACCGCTTTTTCTTTTTGGCCAGCCTGTACGTAAGCTTCCGCTAGGCGAACAGCAAAATCTTCTTTTTTTACAGAGATCGCAAACGCCTTGTGGTATTGCTCGATCGCTTCGTTAAAATAGCGGTGTTGTAAATACAGATCAGCAAGTTCAGCATGTTTAGCTGCAAATTTTTCTGTCACGTTGTGTTCAGGAGCTTGTTTTTTGCTATCTAATAATGTTTTTGCATCATTAAATATTTTTTTAGCTTCATCATAACGACCTATATCATTGAGAATAATTGATAAACCAACAGCTGCGTCCGTGTAGCCAGGATCAATTTCTAAGGCTTTTTTAAAGGTATTAATAGCCTTGTTAAATTTTCCTTGATCGTAATAAATAGTGGCTAGCATTTGGAAAACTTCGGGATTTTTCGAATGCATAAGTGTCGGTTGATTCAGTAAAGGTTCTGCAGATTTGTAATCACCCTCAATAAATGCTTCCCGCGCCTCATCGATTAACTGATAGGAAAATGGCTTCATTTATCGTCCTTATCAAGAATTCGTTTTGCTTCATCGGAATTACCATATTTTGATGTCAGTATGTCTAAATATTTTTTTCGTTTGGCATCGTCGTTGGATTTGGTAGCGGCTTTGACTGCACCTGATAATGCTTTCGGATCTAAACCATAGCCAGAATAGTTTGCTAAAACGTTTTCATAGCGCGCTAACGAAGCTTGGTACTTTTCTTGTCGCAAATAAAAATCAGCAATGTAAATTTCTTTTTCCGCTAACATAACAAAAGCTTTTTCACGATTTTCTTTGGCCTCTTTAAGATGAGTGGAGGCTGGGTAGTTTTTAATGACTTCGTTGAAATGATAAATGGCATCATTTGCAACGGTTAGGTCCCGGTCCGTAGAATCTGGCAACTGCATAAAAAAGCTTAAGCCTGCTCTAAAAATAACATAATCGATGCGGGGATGTTTGGGGTGTAAATCACGAAAATTTTGATAGGAAATTTGTGCTTCAGGAAATGATTCGCGCTTAAAGTGCAAATCAGCCACGGCCAATTCTGCTTCTGTAGCTAAGGCACTGTAAGGAAATTTATTTTTAACATCAGCATATTTTTGGATGGCAACATCATAGCGCTCAGCATCGGCGTACTCTTGAGCATCTTTAAAAAGGGCTTCGGCAGTATTGGCATTCTTTTCATCTGAAGCACACGCCACAAAAAAACAAAGAACGCTAAAAATAAATAATGATTTCAAGACCTTAAACTTTGGTGCCATACCTATTTCCATTCTTACGGTATCAAACCCGATAGCCCTGATGATGTCAAAAATTTTCGCAAGCCGCATCAGCAGCCCGTGGGACTGTTGCACAATTGTTATGCTGTAAAACTAGGGCCACCGAGCCCGTTTTAAAATCTCAAGATTTTTCTTTTCAACCCATCCTGAAAAGGCGCCAGGGTAGCGGATTTGCACAAAGTCACCCTCAACTTTTAACACGTCGACTTCAAGACCCGCAGTTGCATCGTAAATGACTGCCTGATTTCCGCCAGCTGCTGTTTGCACGGGTGATTTCTCCGCAGAAATAATCGCATTGAGTTGCGAATTATCTGTCCATTTTAGAAAAGCAGCTGTCAAAAAAATTAAGCTGCAAAATGTAAATGCCGCAAAAGCCATGAGGCCGCTCAGCGGACTTTTTTTCTGTACCGATGCGGACTCGCTTTCTAATTGAGTTCGCCGACGTAAAATCCAGGCCTTAGAACCCAGATGCAGACTGATTGCTGCCAACACAAAAAAACCGATCAAAAATGAATCAAAATTGACCTTATTCAGAACAACTTTTTCTAAACTTTCAAGTGCGGAAATTTGATGGGGAATTTGCTGCGGCTGAAACTTCTTAGAAACCTCAGTCAGCAACGTTTTCGAAAACTGATTATCCGAATTTAATGACAAGGCCTTTTTAGTCCAGATAAAAGACCGCAAAAAATCAGCCTTTTCGTAGGAGCAGGTCGCCATGTTGTGGTACACCACAGAAAGCTGTTCATGAGTTAAAGAATCCTGACTTTGGTCGAGGATATTTTGATACTTACCTAGGGCGTCATCCCATTTTTGATCTTTTTGAGCCGCTAGGCCAGCCTGAAAAAGCTGTGGAAATTGCTGTTGAAAAGTCATCTGATCTTGCGGCATAGAGCCAAAGTCTACAAACATCCACTGGTAATTGTCATGAGCTATCGCACCAAGTAAACTAAATACTTAATTAGCTAGAAAGGCCCCGTATGTTATCCGGTTTAAAAAATGCGTTTCATCAAGTTTCTAATCAGGTCAAAAATTCAGACGAGATGCTTGTTGGTCGCCAAATTGAAAATGATCCTGCAATCGAAGCTTTGATCTCTGATCTTATTGAAGAAGTTAGTGTTCATAACAGTGGATTGCTAGGCATTCGGTTGCCACAGCCTGGGCTCACGCAGTCCTTAAAAAAGAAAATGGAAAATATTGCAGCACTGCGTGGACGTCCGCTTTATCATCCCTACGTCGGGACGGGTGCTGGCAACGGACCTTTCGTTGAGCTTGAAGACGGAAGCGTCAAATTAGATTTAATTAATGGTATCGGAATTCATCTGATGGGGCACTCTCACCCCCGAGTCATGAAAGCGGCGGTTCGCGGATCTATTTCTGATATCGTCATGCAAGGCAATTTGCAGCCCAACAATGACTATTTAAAATTGACTGAAAAATTAGTCCAGATTGCGTCTAGAAAAAGTAAAATTAGACATGCGTGGTTTGCTACGTGCGGAACCATGGCCAACGAAAACGCCTTAAAAATTGCTCGGCAAAAAAATTCTCCGGCACCATTTACATTTGCAATGCAAAACGCATTTGCAGGTCGATCGACAATGATGGCCGAAGTAACGGATAACGCGGCTTACAAGCAGGGGCTACCCGAATACAACGAGATTTTAAGAATTCCAAGTTATGACAAGAAAGATCCACAAAGTTCTGAAAAAGCATTGCGGGCGATGAAAGAGTTGTATGCGAAACATGAAAAACAAGTTTCGTGTTTTGTTTTTGAACCGATGCTGGGCGAGGGCGGCTTTCAGCCAACGCCGCGTGAATTTTTTGTGCCGCTGTTAGAGTTTTGCAAAAGTAATAAAATTGCAAATTGGGCTGATGAAGTTCAAACCTTTGCTCGCACCGGAGAGTATTTCGCCTACGAAACTTTAAATCTGGGCGAGTACGTTGATATTGTGACGATTGCCAAAACAGTGCAGTTGGGTGCAACCCTGTACACTGAGGAATACAACCCAAAACCTGGGTTAATTGCTGGAACTTTTTCTGGCAGTGGGTCTTCGATGGCTGCAGGGTTAGAAATTTTAAATATGTTAGACGAAGGGTACCTTGGACCCAAAGGGCGTATTCAACAAATTCATCAACAGTTTGTATCCGGGTTAAATCGCTTAAATGAAACGTCCTGCAAAGGATTAGCTTTCGATGCCGGAGGTATGGGTTTAATGATTGCGTTCACTCCGTTTCAAGGCAAAAAAGAGCAGGTCGAAACCTTTATCAAAAAATTATTTCAAAATGGTTTAATAGCTTTTAGTTGCGGTAAAGATCCAGTGCGTATTCGGTTTTTAGTTCCGGCTACAATTGCTAATCAAGATATCGATTTAGCTTTACAGATTGTTGAAAAAACAATTTTGCAAGGCGTTTAAGGAAAAATTAATTTGAATTGGATTGAGAGCTGCCGAAAATTGATTTCCTTAGATAGTTCGGCGACCAGCTCTACGGTCGATAGCGTTCACTATTTGGCAAGCCTTGCGCAGGAAGCCGGCTTTGTCGTCGAAGTTATTTCAGAATTACAAAACGGAGTGTCGCAAGCAAATATTATTATACGCACTGAGGCTTTTACTCCAGGGGATCAAGAATTTTTATTACAAACACATCTTGATACTGTCGAGCCCGGGCATTTTGCGCTGTGGAAAAAAAATGGCTTTAACCCGTTTGATGCAACAATTATTGATGGATGTATCTACGGGCTAGGAACGGCTGATGTTAAACTTGATTTTTTATGCAAACTCGAAGCATTAAAAAATTTGAAAGCCAAAAAATTTTCAAAGCTCAAGCCCGTGCTTGTGGGAACCTTTGGTGAAGAAACCGGGATGCAAGGAGCATTAAAACTCATTCGTAAAAATAAAATTAGTGCGAAATACGCTTTGATCGGCGAGCCCAGCAATCTGAATATCATTCATGCTGCAAAAGGCTTTGCAACTGTTGAAATAAAAATTCCATTGAGTCAGTCTGAAATAGATTACAAGGCAAAGCGCAGTTTAGCAGAATCGACCTCAACTCAATCAAAAATATTTTCTGGTAAAGCCGCCCATTCATCAACACCCCATTTGGGTGAAAATGCCATTGTCAAAATGCTCGAGTATCTGCAAAAAATGCCAGAAAATATGGTGATCATCGAAGCTGATGGAGGAACGCGGTTTAATTCAATTCCAAACCAAGCCATGGTTGAACTTGATTTTATTTCACACGTCCCCAATCTTTCCCTGCAAAAATTAAATAAGATTTATGAAATTATAAAAGCGGTTCAAGTCGAAATGGAATCCATTCAAGACACTCAGTTTGAACCCCATTTTTCGACATTAAGTATTGGCATCATAAGGACCTTCGAGGATACTATTTTGCTGGGCGGATCGTGCCGTGTTTTACCCAATGTGACGCAAGAGCATTACGAAAAATGGATGGATAAAATTAAGGCTGTCTGTGTCCAAGTCGGGGCAGAATTTCGCATCACTGATTACAAGCGGCCATTTCGCACATCAGAGACCTCTCAGCTGGTAAAAACCGCACAAATTGTATTAAATAAAATGAACTTAGATTCGACGTGCAAAGCTCTGCCGTCGACCAATGAAGCCAGTTTATTTACCCGAGTTAACATTGAGTGTCTTTGCTTCGGGGCGGGGGTGCGCCAAGACAATGTGCACACGCCACAGGAACATGTTAGGATAGCAGATCTTGAAAAATCCATTTTGTTCTATGAGCAAATGGTCGAAAGGTTTTGTTTATGAGTTTCGTCGTACGCTCTGTTACCAGAGATGACCTGCAACAACTAACAGATTTGGCCAAGCAGTTTAATTTACTTAATTTGCCTGGAGATAAAAAAGTTTTGGCAGAAAAAATTGCACGCAGCGAAAGCTCATTCGCAGGTGATTTACCCAAAGATCAATCCGAATACATTTTTGTCGTTGAAGACACCGAAGAGCAAACTGTCATCGGCAGCTCTCTGATTATTGCAAAACACGGCAACGATATCGTGCCACATAGTTATTTTAAAATCTTAAAACGGGATCACTTTTCAAAAGATTTAGGAATCGGTTTTATTCACCAAGTACTTCGGTTTCAATTAGACACTGAGGGTCCAACGGAAATAGGTGGTTTACTAATTGATAAATCGTACCGCCGCAGACCTGAACGCTTGGGTAAACAAATTTCACTCAGCCGTTTTGTGTACATGGGATTAAATCCAGAGCGCTTTGAAAACCGAGTGCTGTGTGAACTCACTCCGCCGCTCACCGAAGAAGGGCGCAGTGAATTCTGGGAGGCTCTAGGACGGCGATTCACAGGACTTCCGTATCAGGAAGCTGATTTGTTATCGCAAACGAACAAAGAATTTATTGAATCTCTTTTTCCTGAAGACGATATTTATTTAACTTTACTAGATGCAAAAGCCCGTTTAGTTTTGGGCCGCGTCGGCGAAGCTACCAAACCAGCACAGCACTTACTAGAAAGTGTTGGTTTTGAGTACTTAGAAGAAGTCGATCCTTTTGATGGTGGCCCACACTACGGGGCTAAAACCAAAGATATTTTACCCATTAAAAAAGGAAAAACGTACCGAGTTGCCGAAATGGCAGAGGCCACTTTTAGCGAAAAAGGTTTGGTCGGAATTGGCTCTACAGATTTTAGGTGTGTGGTCACAGGTTATGATATTCGCGACGGTGCCATTTGTTTACCAGCAAAATCCCGTGAACTTTTAAAAGTTGATTTAGATCAGTCTGTATTTGTGTCGCCGTTTGAATACGGAAGGAAATAATCCATGAGCCTAAAAGATATGACGTTTACAGGTGATTTTATTAACGGAAAATTTGCTTTACCAGATAAGGTCAACGGACAGTTTTGTGATATCAGCCCGGGCGATACAAAAGATTTAATTTTAAATGTGTCGTATAAATTAGACCACGTCGATCGCGCTGTGCAGGCCGCCAAAGCGGCCTATCTTCCCTGGGCCCGCCTGTCGCTTGATGAACGTAAAAAATATATTCTGAAATTAAAAGATGTCTTCGTCGCTCATGAAGCAGAAATGGCCGAGCTCATTGCGCGGGACACTGGAAAAGCGTTATGGGATGCCACTTCGGAAGCCAAAGCCCTAGCTGCAAAAATTGATATTACCTTAAGTGCATCGTTAAATTTAATTGCAGAAGAACGGATCACAAATGCGCTCCCGCAGGTTGATGGTGTTATTCGCTATCGATCACGCGGTGTCATGGCCGTTATTGGACCATTTAATTTTCCGGCCCATTTGCCAAACGGTCATATTATTCCTGCACTTATTTCTGGAAATACAATTGTTTATAAACCCTCGGAACAGACTCCAGCAGTCGCTCAACTGTATGCGCAAATGATTGAAAAGGCAGAATTTCCGCCAGGTGTATTTAACATGGTTCATGGTGAAGGCGAAACCGGTCGCCGGGTTGTTGCCCATGAGTTAGTCGATGGAGTTTTATTTACGGGCTCGTACGAAGTCGGCCTAAAAATAAAACAAGAGACTTTAAACCACTATTGGAAAATTCTGGCTTTAGAAATGGGCGGTAAAAATACCACGATCGTGTGGGAAGATGCTGATCTAGAGAAAGCTGTTTACGAAACTTTGGTCGGCGCGTTTATGTCAACCGGGCAGCGCTGTTCGGGCACATCACGAGTTGTACTTCATGATAAAATTGCTGATCAGTTTACAGATCGTTTTTACCAAGCAGCTAAAAAATTAACAATTGGTCACTGGTCGAAAAACTGTTTTATGGGTCCATTGATTAATCAGGCTGCTGTCGAAAAATATATTCGCTTTCAAGAAATGGCTAACCGCGAAGGCGCCGAAAACTTAATGCGCGGAAAAAGCTTAGACCTAGATTACAAGGGCCAATATGTAACTCCAAGTATTCATCTCGTTAAAAAATTCGATGCGAATTCGCTGTATCAGAAAACAGAAATTTTTGGACCTAACGTGGCAATTTATAGATCAAGCGATTTTAATTCAACGATCGAAAATATCAATTCATCTGGCTATGGTTTGGTTATGGCCCTGTTTACTAAAAACAAAGAACTTTATAACGAAGCGCTCCTTAAGACTCGGGTTGGATTACTAAATTGGAATCGCACGACCAACGGGGCTAGTTCTCGACTGCCATTCGGTGGAATGGGAAAATCCGGCAACGACAGACCGTCAGGCCACTTTGCAATTCAATATTGTACTGTGCCAGTAGCTAGCCTTGAGGACTCGACACCGCTGGATAAGTCCAAATTACTTCCCGGAGTCGATCTTGACTAAAAAATTAAAAATTTTAGGAATTGGTTTAGCTAGTTTTCTGATTGCTGCAGGCCTGGCATTAACTTTTTTCACCTTACAATTTGTTAATTCCGGTGTTAGTTCCAATACCGCAGAAGTGCTATTTGAAATTCCACCAGGGACAAGTTTAACCCAAATAGCACTGAATCTACAAAACCAGGGTTTAGTGCGTAACGGAAAACTGTTTTTAATGTACTCACGCATAAAAAAAATGAACTCGCGCCTCAAAGTTGGCGAGTATGCATTAAATCAATCGATGACTCCGAATGAAATTCTTGAGGTCTTGGTCTCTGGCAAAAGTGTGACTCGCAATTTAACAATTGCAGAGGGGCTATCCATTTTTGATATTGCAGAAATTTTAGAAAAATCCGGAGTCGGTACACAAAAAGAATTTTTTTCGTTGGTGTATGACAAAGAGTTTATTCGGTCGCTTCTGGGTGAAGACCTGGAAAGCCTAGAGGGATATTTATTTCCAGAAACATATAAAATTACAAAATTTGAATCGATGAAATCTGTGGTATCACAAATGGTACGACGTTTTGTAACTGTTTGGTCCCGTTATGCTGAAACGACTAAGCAAAAAAATTGGAGCCGTAATCAATTAATTACATTCGCTAGCATCGTCGAAAAAGAGACCGGTGCTGCCTTTGAAAGACCTCTGGTTTCATCAGTTTTTCATAACCGCCTACAAAAAAAAATGAGATTACAAACTGATCCGACTGTTCTGTATGGTGTGGCTCTCAAGAATGGTATGATGCCAATTAATATTACAAAGGCAGATTTGCTGACACCAACACGTCACAATACGTACATAAATTACGGTCTGCCACCGACACCGATTGCCAATCCAGGCGAAGATGCAATCCGTGCAGCACTTCAGCCCACGAGCACCAAGTATCTTTATTTTGTCAGTCGAAACGATGGAACCCATGTGTTTTCAGAAAACTTTGAAAAGCACGCTTTGGCAGTCAGAGATTTTCAGTTAAACGCAAAAGCTAGAAGTGGCAAATCATGGCGTGATCTTGAGAAAAATAAAGTGCCGCCGAAAGAGTAGCTTCAAAGTAGTTTTAGAGCAGCTTTGGCAAAAATAGATCACTCTTGTTTGATAAAAGGCTCGAACAGCTTCGTTTCTGAATTATAGCGAAATGTAT
>JAYUTU010000393.1:0-3880 GCA_043754975.1 Bdellovibrionales bacterium
GATTGTTTCCGAATCCCAGTAGGCTCCTTTAACTAAGCGAATAGTAAATGGGACTTCACGTTTTTTAGCAAACTCGATTAAGGTTTCTACGTCTGCGAATGAGTCCCGCAAGTACGCCTGCACGACACAACCAAAAAATTTGTATCCGCGAAATTCAGGCTCGCTAATTAATTCTTGGAAAACCTCTACAGTCATGTGTTTAACTGCGTAGTGTTCCATGTCTAGGTTGATGAAGACGCCAAGATCCATGCCTTTTTTAAAAACGGGGCGTAAGCGGTCCTTGATTTTAGTTTTTGACTCTTCCCAGGCCTTATCGGTGATCTGGGAATACAAGGCCGTCATTTTAACTGAGACATTGACCTTGGGAATTGGGCCATCAGCATCACGGTCTAATAGCGGATTTTCATCCCAGGTTTTAGCGTCCGCGGCCAGCCATTCTATCAGGTCGATATAGCGACGTTGGTACTCGAGAGCTTCTTTTTCTGAGAGAGTCGCTTCACCTAAAATATCGACTGTGAAAGTTAAATTATTTTTTCGCGCTTTTTTTAAAACTGTCAGTGCTTCTTTTGCATCTTCGCCAGTGATAAACATTTTTGCCATTCCCATGACATTTTTTTTAATCGCACCGGCCATCAAGCCAGGAGCTAAAGACCCCAGGCCCAAGCCCACATTAAAAACGCTTGGTAACTCGGATTTGCCACCTTCAGAGAAATATTCTTTTAAATGGGTTGCGACATCATCTCCAGAGTTCAACGACGGGAGCACGTCCACGAAGCGAAACATGTTGGTTTTAAATTTTTCATTTTTCATGCTCCAATCCATAATAGAGCCGTACCAAAAATCTTTTGAAAATAAAGTCGCTTTACTTTGCGATTCCATTTTTTTTAAGATCTCTTCGCCTTTAGAAATGATTTTCGCTTGCTGGTCTGCTGTGGTCATAGTTACCTCATGAATTTCGTGCTGAAGTTTCGCCAAATCAAAGCTTTTTGGCAAGCCAAAACCAGGTACACAGCCAGATACATAACTAGATACACAACCACAGTCACAACCAGCTAGGTGTTACAAAACGTCCCACTGGCATGTAAAAAGTATTTTTTTATCTTGGCAAAGTTCTGCCTGCAGCAAATCGCCGCTTTGAAGGCGCCCAACCCCCTCAGGGGTGCCTGTCAGCAGAATATCGTAGGGGCTTACGGGAAAGCGGTGCACCAAAAATTGCAGCAGTTGGGGTGGTTTAAAAATCATGTCTTTGGCATAGCCCAGCTGCACCTGTTTTTTATTTTTTAAAAGTCTAAATTCTAACGAATCAATGTCGGCGATATCCAGCAATGAAAGCCACGAGCCCACCGGGCAGGACTGGGTAAAGGATTTCGCAAGCGTCCACGGCTGACCAGCCTTTTTGGCGGCATCCTGGGCATCTCTTGCGGTCAAATCAAGTGCTAAGGAAACATGCGAAAAGGCTAAGCTCTCGTCTAAACGAAAAGCGATTTCTAATTCGTAGTGGATCTCTGCGGACCAGGTTGGAAGCGTGATCGTAGATCCTGGGTTTAGGCAGTTTCCAGATTTTAAAAAGATTAAGGGCTCAACTGGAATGGCTGCGTGCATTTCCTTTGCGTGGGCTGCGTAATTTCTGCCCACGGCCCAGATATTTTGCGTCAACTGATGGGTCGTTGAAGTTTTCACGAGCAGGCTCCCTTTTTTACAAATCTCCAAATAGACTTTGTTGTTTCGAAGTTAATTTCAAAATGAATAAATTGCGCGGGAGCCCAGCTTGAAAATTCATAGGAACCGAGGTTTCTATCGCTGGGAATCAGGGTCATTGCTTCTTCAATCCAGTCATAGTGCGTACATAAATAAATACAAGAGTTAGTCGTATTGTTTCGGGCACTTAGGCTTAACTCATCAATTAGAATTTGAACTCTATCGCGAAACATTTTTTGCGTTTCAGTTTCATTTCTTAAGTTCAATTCCACTTTCGTCGCCGTAGTTATTTGCAGCACCGTAGCTAAAGCTTGAAAAGTTTGATGCGTGCGAATTTTTTCAGAAGCCCAAAGCTCGTGTGCAATGGGTAACCCTTGCTTTTGCACGACATCTGGCAAGCGCTCACTTTGCGTAAAACCTTCAGGCGAAAGATTTGGATCTTCAAAAGGCAGCATTCCTTTTTTTGCGTGGCGGAAAAGTACAACATCCATAGGCCATGTTACCTAAAAAGTTGAGTCCCCGTAAGGTATTTGTTAGTTTAAGCGCTATGGCTAAAATTGACCGCTTTGTAACGAATGATTTGACTGTGCGTGCTTCCAGCATTGATGCCACTGAAATAGTCGCCGAGATGCAGCGGTTGCATAAAGCTTTTCCTCTGGCCACGGTGGGTGTTGGTAAAGCCATGATCGGGGCCTTGTTGTTAGCAAGCCAATTGAAAGACAAACAAAAAGTAGGTCTTCTTTTTCGCGGTAACGGTGCGCTAAAAAGTATTTACGCGGAAGCTGATTTTGAAGGTAACGTGCGCGCCTACACTCCGAACCCCGAGTACCAACCGCCAAGCTACGAGCAAGGTTTAACCCTGGCTGACGCATTAGGAAAAGGGACCTTATCAGTCTCTCGCCACCAACCGTTTCAGAAGCAACCATTTCATGGCACTGTGGAATTAGTGAGTTCTGAAATTGGCGACGACATTGCCCATTACCTACATCAGTCGCATCAAATTAGATCTATCGTGGCTTTGGGGATTTATCTCGATCAAAATGGCAAAGTCGTCAAAGCAGGCGGAGTGATCGTCGAAGTTATGCCTGGAGTCGAAGACAGCATCGTTGAATTGTTAGAAAAAAACGCTGTCAGTAAAAAGCCAAACATTTCTGGAATTTTACGAGAAGGCGGAAAGCCCATCGATTTAGTAAAACCGTATCTTGAGGGCATGGAATTTACGAATCTGGATCATCCACATGCTGCAAAATATTTCTGTCCGTGTACCAAAGACCGCGTGATTGCAGCCCTTGAAGTTTTAGGTGAAGCCGATCTGCAGGACATGATCGATAAAAAAGAGCAGCCAGAAATCACCTGCCAAATGTGCGGCAAACCCTATCACTTTACTGTAGATGAAGTGATAGAGATACGCACTGAGCTTCGAAAAAATTCGATGCATTAATTGAGAAAATTTAATTATTCCGTTTCCTGTTACCTAACAAGGTTCTTGTGCTACAAATTTTGTTGCGTAACGAGTAAGTAAACGACTAAGTAAACGACTAAGTAAACGACTTAATAAACAACCACATCAACAACTACAGGAGACACAATGAAAACACACGTACTGATCATGGCTAGCGTTTTAGTTATGGGTATAGGCTTCGGGGCCTTTGCCGAAGAAACTGTTACGGAAAAAGTTGAAACCGGCGCCAACAAGGTTTCAGACTCTGTTAAAAAAGGCTACCGCACGGTTAAGGATAAAACCTGCGAAATGGTGAATGGTAAAATGGAATGTGCTGCAAAAAAACTAAAGCACAAGGGTCAAAACATGATGGATAAAGCTGGAACAACTGGAACTGAAATCAAAAACGAGGTCACAAAATGAACGAATCAACAGTGAACGGTAAATGGTTAGAAATAAAAGGCGAAGTGCAAAAAGCCTGGGGCCAATTAACAGACGATGAATTAACGCAAACGAAGGGCGACATGACAGCCATCGGTGGTCTGATTCAACAAAAGTATGGCAATGAAAAAGAAACCTATGCAGAAAAATTATCTTCTATTTTTCGTCGTTTCGAAAATCAAAAAGACTCTGCAGTTGAATCTGTAAAGGACTCTTTAAAGAACTAGTTTTTATTTTTAAAAGGGGACCGCGTCCCCTTTTTTTCTATCAGCTTGCAGGGTGAATTAAAAGCGGCAGTTC
>JAYUTU010000394.1:0-3875 GCA_043754975.1 Bdellovibrionales bacterium
TCGTGTTTAAACCCTTCATCGTGAAATAAACTTGTTTGCCGGCCTTTACGACGAAGTTCTTCTTCGCGGTTTTTGTTCCAAGTTCGTTTAATTACAATCGGAAACATTAATTTTGAATCTTGTTTTTCCGACCAACCTGGAACCCAATGCAGTCGTGTCACTTCTATTTTAGGAAGATCTTGTTTGTTAGCTTCAGCTTTTAAAATTTCTTCGCTTGCGTAAATCCAAGGTTGCCACTGAACCCCGGTTTTTTCTAAAAGATCTTTCCACCTAGTTGTGGCATCATTGGCTGTGATCGTAAACTGCACGCCCAGTTCAGTTAAAGCTTTGATCACATCTTGCTTGCAATACGCTGAATCCGCTCTGAAAAAATCTTTGAGCCCAAATTTTCTTTGTACTTGAGTTTTATCGTCATTAAAACTTTGTCTGATCAATATTTCCGAATCAACACCTGATTTTGTGTTACCAGGTCGAAGTTGAAAGCCATGACAAAGACCCATCTGGTTAAAACTGACTTGTGAATCTAAACACCACTCGCTTTTATAGTTAAACGCGAGCCCTTCCATTTTTTCGCCGTGCTGCACATGACTTGTGGAATCAATATCAATGACTAGTTTTTTTGGTTTATACGTCTCTGGAAGTTGCTCGTTAAATTTAATCATTACATAGCGAGCCATTTTATTTAAAAAATTATTTAGTTTTATTAAGTGTTCCTCGTCAAAATCGCGCAAAAAATCGCCAACAGTTCTTGCGGCAATAGTTTTGTCACTGAATAAGGATTTTATTGAAGGATCGCCCCTGAAACGGTCCAGATCTTCTAAGCAATCAAAGCCGTAAAGGTGTGCCGCCATCGTTGCCAGCGCTAAAAGATAGCTTCCAGCAGACCTATGCGAAGTTCTGGGTGGCAAACAGGCGATGAATTCTTGTTTGAGTTCACTGGAATCAAATAATTCCATCAATGTGCCAAGACCAGCAGCAGCTGTTAGTTTATTTTTTGTCGCGGCAAGTTAGGTGGTCTTAAAGTATTTCTATGTATCGCCATAAAACTCCTTAAAACCTGAAAATAACACAAATTTTATTATTGGAAATCTGAAAAATTTCTTTAAAAAACACTTCACCCAATGGGTGCACGATTACGGTAATAGTCTTGCTTTGATTTTAATAACTTAAGCAAATTCTGGATCAGTTACTTGCGGATTAAGGTGGTTGTCGTATATTTCGCGCGTGTGAAGCTTTTAATCTTGAAGAGCGTACAGTTCAGCGTTGGAAATTAAGTTCAGTAGATCAGCGGCACGGGCCGCTAACAGTACCAGCCAATAAAATAACAGAACCGGAAAGGGCTTTGATTATTAAAACTTCAGTAAGTGAAGTCTATGCAAACCTAAGTCCGCACCAGATCGTTCCACGACTGGCAGATGATGGAATTTACATTGCTAGCGAATCTACTTTTTACCGCGTTTTAAAAGCTGAAAAATTAACAGCACATCGTGGACTATCTAAGCCGCGAATAGTTGAACGGCCGAAGGCCTATGAAGCGACAAGGCCAAATCAGATTTACTCTTGGGATATAACTTATTTACAAAGTTCAGTTCGGGATCAATTTTATTATTTGTATTTATTTTTAGATTTATTTTCAAGAAAAATAGTTGGCTGGAGTGTGCATGAAAATCAAGAAGCTGATTAGAAATTAAGAGCCTTTTAAGCGATCCGTAGACTGGACTCAGACTGCACCCGGGAAGGTTTAGGAATTCTGTGCTGAGGATTAAAAATATTTTTTGAAAATCAAAGTAAGGAAATGTCCAAAATAATCGTTATGACCGATTCCAGAATATCTATAGGTCGATTCAAACTGCCAAGTTTCAGCCATCCTATAAGTGTAGAAGAACTCAAGCGGAAGAATTACTCTTTTATTGGAGTCACTGTAAGCTGCAATAATTCGTGGTTGAATAGCGTGAGCATCATTAAGCTGAATGAGGTAGCCAATCGGTAACGTCACATTGAAATAGCTTCGGTCAAGCTCCCTAGCAAAGTAAGAATAACTAAGGGTGGGGACAATGATAAAGGCATGATCCCTATCCTGGAACTTTTTATAATACAAAGATAGACTGGGATAAAGACTAAGGCCAGACGATGAGCCATATCCGAATCCCCAAGATGCATGTAGACCCATCTCGGAATTTTCGTTTGATGAAATTCTCCAGCGAAGGCCAATGGGAAGAATTGGAATTTCAAGGGTTAAGTCATCACTTATTGAATGTTCCCAATAGAGTGGAATTGGCACCGGATAGGGCCATGTATAGTCTTGTCCTCGTGAACGCTCGTAATAGGCAGTTCCTATCGCCCCCCAAACATTTACGTCGTCAGGAAGTGTATAAGGTTGATCAATATAACGCTTAGGATATTCGGCAGCCTTCTGCGAACTCGTGCATGCGACCGAAAGGGCAATAAGTGAAAATAAGATGACACGCAACATTTGATTGAGCATGGGACTACGTTAGAGCCAGTAAAGAAATAAATCAATACAAGATTAAGTCGGCCAGGAAGGTTCAGGAATTCTGATCAAGGGTGCGCATTCCAGGTTTTGAAGACTATTTTAAAAAGATAAATTCGTTGTCTTTTGGATGTTCACAAAAGTCGTCGGCTCGATATCCCCTTAGCCAAAGGGATTTTTCATGATTTCTGATATAAAATCCATTTGGGTAATCATTATCAGCCTCAGGTTTGGCAGAAGCAATGGTCAGGTAAGGCCCTTCTGGTTGATCAAGATATTCCAAACGCAAAAATGCTCCTAAATACAACGGACAAAGACTCAATCCCTCTGCCGAAGCTCGGCTTACGAATTCTCGATATGAAAAAAGGTCATTTAGTTCAAAATCAGAATGCTTAACTCTGACTAATTTTACGTTTTCAACCTTTGTGGTAAGTGAAAATGTAGGGTGTTCGAAAAGCAAATTTGCATATTTATTAAATTGGATGCCTTTTGAGACTAACTGTTGAATCAAATTTTCTTTTGATATTCCACCTATTGAAATTTCTTTAAAGACTTTAAACCGATCCATCCTTTATAAAATAATTTAACTTACCCTAATGGTCATCAATCAAATCAAAATGGGCGGTCAGCGTAAACTCAAGATAATGGCATTTGGAGTGCCATCTTACTTTTGCGACTCCGCTGTTATCAAGAGAGAACTTTAGCGACCAGCTCTCCAGATTTCCCTTTACCGTCTTTTTTGTTAAAGTCTACCTCGACCATTCCGTAGCAATTTCAATCTGACTTAAATTTAATGCACGAGCGATCTTTAATAAAGTTGTACGTCGAGGCATTGTGGCACTTCCAAAAAAACGAGATAAAGATGGTTGCGGAATCTCCGTCAATTCGGCTAACTTTTTTAGTCCACCACTTTTATCAACAGCCATGCGCAAATTATCTTTAAATTTACGAACATCTTTAGCAATCGCCTCAAGATCATCAAATCGAACGTACACCCCTTCAATTTTTTCTTTTTGTGAACAATCATCAATAAGGTCTTGAATATCAGCCACGATTTCATCTTTTTCTTTTTGATCATTTTCATCGACCCACATTTTCATCAAATTGTAGACACCTTCAAACTCAAATGCCGTTTGAACAGCCGCTGCAATAAATTTATGTGGAAGACCTGCTTGATTCATCAAATGACCAACTTCGATCAGTTCAACTTTTAAATCAGGAGTCATTATTTGCGCTTTCATTTTAACCTCCCACACTCAGTATGTCGATTTTCTCGAATCATTCATCATTCCAACGGGTAAACGCATTTGAACCTTGCCGTTGCCAACCTGATGCCACTTCATTTTATAGCCATCAGGAATGCGTGTTCCTGACTCCGCAATAG
>JAYUTU010000395.1:0-3874 GCA_043754975.1 Bdellovibrionales bacterium
TTTACCTTTGAGATGACCCAGAACAAAGCCTTAACTCCCGAGATGATCGAAATGGCTGATAGCTTAAATAAAATAAGCAATCAGTTGATCGCACAGAAATCACAAATAGATACTGTCGTGAATGCTTTCGGTGGCGGGTCTGATATGGCAACCGGAGCTTTAGTCTTGCTCTCTTTGGCACATTATATTTCTCCGAAACTTGCGAAACAAGGCGATGCCATACTTAAGACTTTAGCACAAAAAGCTGCAGCTGGTGGAACTGCAGTCGCTAACAACTCACGCGTTGTTGGTAGTTCAGGAGCTGTAGCCGGTTTACCAGATTTAATTGGAATCACTTTAGGATTAGATTCAACAAAATCGCAGGAAATGATTTCTGCGACATTAAATAATTTGGATATGGCCTCCCGCAAGTTACAAGCGCAGATTGATGCAAAAAAATAGGTGTCATGAACTTAGTTTTATTGCTTTTTACAACACTGATTTTATCTATTAGCAGCGAAGCTCAGGGGCTTCGCTGCTTTGATTTATTTTCAAAACATTCTTTGACGGATTCAAAAAACTCGGTCTTCTTTTATGCAGAGGCAATTGACCACCTCAATGCAAAATACAATAAATTTTTATTCAAAAACAATTTATCTGAAGTCTTAGCGCCAACGACAGATGGATCCAGCTTCAAAGAGCGCCTCAAGGCTCGCTATCAAGCCTATCGCTTAGCAGCTGTATTACAGAAAATTCACCAGCATGATCAATTTCTTAACGCCACTGCAGATTTAAAATCTCATACCTACGCTCTTGAGAAGTTAGCTTCAAGATTAGAAAAACTTACTTTTTTGACAGATGAAAATGTATTAGCATCCATGACTTTTTCAGAAAAAATTATTTATCGACAGGCGCAGCATTCTTTATTATCACAGGGTTTATCTCGTTTTTTGTTTCATGAAGAAAAAGTTTTAAATCCAAGTCAAATGAAGACGATTCTAAATAGTATCATCATGCCTTTTAAAGATATCTATTTACGTTGGACCTATTCACTAGCCTACATGCCCAAGTTAAATGGTGCTGCAGTTCCTTTTTCAGTTATCGAAAAAGTTGTCATCGATGGTTACCAGGCACATGCCGACGTGTTAAAACCATATTTAAACACAACAAATGGTAAATATTTTTTTAACACTTTTTCCTCTGGTTACAATTGGCTCCTTGCGGGAACGCTAGCCGTCAGTGTTTTTCACTTAAGCAGCACAATGAATGAGGTTTATACGAACGGTCAAAAAGCAGCGCTAGAATTACTAAATCCAACACTAGAAAACTCTAAAAAAATTGCCCATATTGATTACCTAGAGCTACGAAAGAAAAAAAATTTTGAAAATTTATTAATCGATTTCAAATTAAAGTTTTCTCGCGATCCCGAGCCAGAAGAGTTAATTATGATTAAACAACTGATCGACTCTTACTGAAAACTTAATCTACGATCTAGAATAAAAAAGCTATGCCAACGTCTAGGCTACTGCTGATGCGAAGCTTGCTGCTAAAGCTGGATTCCGGCGGCACCGGAGACGCCGCTTTTAAATCAGCAGATAATGGATCTAGTGCCATCCGAGCAAAGAGACGAAGACCAATGTCAAAACTCCAGTTTTTTGAAAAATAAAGTGAATTGAGTATTCCAATACCAGCCAGCGGAAGATTTTTGGATCCATACTTGATCATTCCCGCTTCGTAAGTAACTGCTAAAGTTGCAGGACGTACGAATTCTTTCGAGAAGCTGACCTTTCCGTAAAGCAATCTGTAATTGTACGCTAACGTGTAACCAAGTTCTGGCCCGCTCGCACGAGCAAATCGCAAACTGGCTGCCGTGCTTGAAAATTGGTTTGCGTAATCAGATATTCCCTTGCTCCAGGACATGATCCGAAAGGACAGGCTATCAAATTCATTCCAAGAATAAGCTATGCCTGCAGCTACATACCGGCTTTGATAAAAGGGTTCATCCAATAACCAGCCATAAGTTAATTTTGGCTCGAAGCGATTTTCAAATACGACTATTTTTTTGTTTACAGCTTGCGGTGAATCCAGGCGTGGCGGGAACGCTTCGCTGGGCAATTCTTCGACTGGAAAACTGATTTCGGCAGCGGCACCAGTCATCGATGCTAAAAATACGACTACGCTAATAAAAGAATTCAATTTATTTAGAGCCACTGAAGTCTCTTTTCCCTTTTTTAACTTCGCTCAAAAAGTTTTCTCGAAGTTTCATCATTTTTTTATAATTTGCTTCTTTTCTGTTAAACAAGTAATCAACACCAGGACTTTCACGCTGTCCATCAACCAACTCGTTTTCAAATTGAATAAAGATTTTCTTTTTTGAATCAGCAGGCGGAACAGCCGTTTTTCCTGGCGTCTCTTCGCCGAGTGACCCATTTGAAAAAAGCAGCATGGAAAGTATTAGTCCAAGTGTTTTAATTTTGACACCGATTGATTCCAACATATTGGAAACTTCCTATCTCGTCTCGCCAGAACTCGCCAGCAAATGGCCAGTAACGATAACCATTTTGTGCGTAGTATTCCCGAGTCGCTGTGCTATCTACTTTTAATTCAGCTCCGACCATTAATTTTTCTTTGATTTGCAGGCGCTGCCCGTTTAAGGCTTCATATTTAATAAAACCAATTTGATCGGATAGCTCGATGGTTCTACTTAAGTACGTGCGCAAGTAAGATTCGACACCTTTGGCCAAATTTCTTTTTGCAGCTACAACCCGACCCTTTAGAATTTTACGGGCATATTTCAGAAATGGACTGTCTGCAAAATTTTGATTTAGTTTCTGTGTTTCCAAATCCATTCTTTTTAAATACTTTATGCCGGCTTGAATATCGGGTTCAGTCATAATTGTTCGCATAACAAAAAATGGAAGCAGGCCTTGGCTTTCAATTTTTCCAGTGGCATTTAAATTCTCTAATGATTTTTGCGCAGAAACCAGTTCTGCATAAAATTCGTCAGCTGAGCGTTGGCCTTTAAGCCAACTATCTAACTGATCCAGTGTAGGTAAATAGTTTCTTTCAAATGCATTCGCATCAGCAAGCGCATCGTCATACTGACAAGAAAAAATATAAATACTGCTTGATAAGACAAATGTCTCAGGATCAAAAAACTGAGAGTAAAACGGCGTTAAAAGAGATTGAATAGGTGATAAAGCACTGCGCAGTTGCGCCCCGCGCAGCAAGGCCCACGATAGTTCCTGCATAGATGTGCGGTAATCAGGATGGTCTTTTGATATTTGTCGGTAAAACTCAGCAGCTCGGCTCCAATCTTTCATTTGGTAATACGTGCGAGCGATATTTAAAAGAATCAGCCCGCGTTTTTTATCGGCTGGACTGCGGTCTTTGTATTTTTCTAAAAGTTGCGAATAGTACGCTAGTGCTTCAGAAAATTTTTCTTTTTCTAATGACAAGAAACCCATCTGATAAAGGGCTTCGTCATTTTTTCCACTGGAATCAAAGCTCTTTTGTGCCCACTGAAAAGACTTATCAAATTGTCCCTCATCATAGGCAATATCTGATAAATTTAAATAAAAAGCCGATTTCGACAGATCTGTTAACTCATCTGGTGATAACTTTTCTAGCGTAAACTTTAGCAGGGCTTTTTCATCTAATTGGTTTGCAAAAATGGCCAACTGATTAAGGGCACTTTTGCGAAACTTTCCCTGACCTGAGCGCACAACATCTACTAGTGGAAATGTCGCAACCTGCAAGATATCAAGCTTAGCTAAAGCCATACCTAAGTAAAATTTAGCCTCTTGGCGTTCAGCTACAACCTTAGTTTGTCGAGACCATTTATAAAAGCTCAGAACTGCTTTCGGATAGGCTTTGTTTTTAAATGCAGTTAACC
>JAYUTU010000396.1:0-3864 GCA_043754975.1 Bdellovibrionales bacterium
GCTCCGTCTCTTTTGACCGAGGCCTATCAAGTGTTAGAACAATTTTACGCACTAACTGAAAGCAAAAAATTATCCTACGTATCTGAATTGGGTGGTGGCCAGCGTGGTTACACTCCGTTTGGAAAAGAACACGCGAAGAATTCATCTGTTAAAGATCTTAAAGAGTTTTGGCATGTCGGACGCGAAGTCCCTGAAGGTCATGCATTTTCAAAATACTATCCTAAAAATATTTGGCCAGACGACACGGTTGCAGAGTTTCGTCCCGTTTTCGATAAGCTGTACACGCAGCTAGAGTTAGCAGGTATCCAGATGATGGAGGCACTTTCGTATCCGCTTGAAGTTGAGAAAGATTTTTTCAAAAAAATGGTAGTTGAAGGCAATTCCATTTTGCGTCTGCTGCATTACCCACCGATTCCTGAAGGTGTTGATTCTCGCTGTGTGCGAGCAGCTGCGCACGAAGATATAAACTTCATAACAATTTTGCCAGCAGCAACAACATCTGGTTTGCAACTGCAGGACCGCGATGGGACTTGGTTAGATATCGAAAGCGATTATGGAACTCTTATCGTTGATGCAGGAGATATGTTAGCTCGAATTACGAATGATTTAATTCCGTCGACGACTCACCGAGTGATCAATCCCCAAGACGGTAAAAATATGTCGCGCTATTCGATGCCTTTCTTTATGCATCCCCATCCAGAATCGCTATTGAGCTGCTTGCCATCGTGCCGTGGAGCTGGTGCAAAATACGCTGATATTACGGCGCATGAATTTTTGATGCAGCGCCTACGTGAAATTGGTCTTATCAAGTAAGATCGGGAACTATGCGAGCCAAAACATTATTAGCCATTACAGTAACTCTTATTCTAATGGCTTTTTTATTTTTTAAAGACCGAGCTGAAAATCCACTGCAAGTGTTAGAGACAACTGTGCAGGAACCAGTTCTTAAAGAAGCTGACGTGAAATCAGAATCATCAGCAGTTATTGAGCAGCAAGCTGCAGACTCTAAATCCTTGAAAGAAAAATCTGATGAAGTTGCCTCTGCTGCACAGATCGAAGAAATTGAAGCGACGTTTTCGAATAATCTAAAATTACTTGGGACTTGTTTAGGAATTCAGCCAGCAATCGATGCAGAAAAAATAGCTCCTACTTTAGATAATTTAATCTCTAGCTTAAAGCCTGCCCTGGGAGAAACCGTTGTTAAAATGGATGACTGGACCCAAAACGATTTTAAATATGGCGACGGATCAAAAAAACGAATTCGTACCGAGACAGAATATTTAGACAGTGGAAGCCCCGTAAAGCGAGCGCAGCTTTATAAGATTAATGATCAAGGCATGCCTGAGCTGCAGCCACTGAGCACTGATGCTGCTACAGACCCCAGTGAGGAATTTTTAAATACGTTGCGCGCTGATGGCGATGAGATATTAGAAGAAAAGGGTGGACGAGTTTATTATCAAGAAGGCGAAGAGCTAGTTTTGGTGGAACGAAGTGGAAAAGTTCAGTCCTTCTCTTTATCGAAGGGCGAAAAAACATTCAGTTGTACTGAAACTGATGTGACATCATCAAATTGTCAGTGTCTTTAGGTTTTGCATTTCAGTTCGTAAATTTTAATTCTTAAATTTCAATACGGCAATCAACGGTTTGTGATCGGAACTTGTCTGTTTCAGTACTTCTGCGTTGATGACAGTAAAACCACGCACGTAAATATGATCTAAAATCTGCCGACGATCATCGTTTATGGGATTCACATTAATAAAACCTAAAGCTTTTGTTTTTTTATCTAGAAATTTTTGGCGTGATGAATTCCACGTGTTAAAATCTCCCGCCCAGATGACAGGACCTGGCTGTGTTGCGATATAATTTGCAATTTGCGTGATGTGCTCTTCGAACGAATTTCCGGCATTAAAATTTAAGGCATGAGTGTTAACCATTAAAACGCTTCCGTGCCCCGGGATATCGATGCGCGAAATTCCGCTGACTTTTGGCGTGTTGGTAATAGGTTCGCGGCCTGGTGACACTAAATTAATGGTATTCATTAATTTAAAGCGTGCCCCACTTTGTACTCCAGTGGCTTGGTCGTCGTTGGTGCAGAAACTTTTGTAAAAAGCGAACGAAAATGGCAGCTGCTGAGTAAATTTTGATTGCCAGCTGGTCGAATGTAAAACCTCTTGCAGCATAAGAACATCTGAAATTTGTGCCAACTTTTTTAAATCTGGAAAATAATTTTTACTCGAGTATTTGTAAGCGTTCCACGAAAGCACTGTAAATTCATCGGCTTCATTAGGGCGTGTAACAATTTGCTCATCAAAATGAATGATATTTTCAGAATTCTCAGAATTTTTCTGGCACAGGACAGAGGTGTCTGCAGAAAATGCGACTGCAGTTGAAAAGGTAATTCCTAGTAATAGCGTAAGCCGCAGAACTAAATCCATCGATGATAGTATAAGGGGGCGCTTAAAAATAAACTACCACCCCGTGTTTTTGACACATCAAATAAATCGAGTTAAGGCCTCTTTAAGCGAAATTACCTGGTGCTGGGATTGTCGTAATAAAACTCTGTCATTGGCAATGACGTCTTCGTCAGCATTTTGTACAAATTTGTCATTACTTAGTTTTGCACTTAGTAATGACACGTCCCTCTCCAGCTTTTCAACGGTTTTTTGAATTCGCTTAATTTCTTCATCGAAATCAACCAGTCCCTCAAGCGGAATGATCACTTTGACCTGTGCATCGCCAACCGCAATCGGAGCCACAGCACATTTCATCATGTTGCCATCGTCACCTATTTCCATTGATTCAAGGCGCCCGATGGTCATCATAGCAGATCGATTATGACTTAATATTTTCTGCACGTTTTCTTGTGAAACACCAAGACGGATATTTAATTTAATGGCAGGACTGATGCGGTTCTCGCCACGAATATTTCTAATTGCTGTGATGACCTCTTTCACTATATCGATTTCCAATTCAGCCTGTTTGCTAGCAAAGGACAGCAGCACTTTATCATTTTGTGGAGTTGGGTACTGGTCTATGATGCAGGCTTCACCCCGAATAGGTAAATTGGCGTAAATTTCTTCGGTTAGAAACGGACAAAATGGATGCAGCAATCGAATTGTCCGATTTAAAACTTGAGCCATGATTAATTGAGTGACCTGTTTTTCCTTGGCATTTGTCGAGGTCATGATGGGCTTTGTAAACTCAATGTACCAATCACAAAATTGATTCCAAATAAACTGATACAAAGCCGTCGCTGCTTCTGAAAAACGTTCAGCTTCCAAACACTCATGAACTTGTTTTTCGACGTCAGCTAACTTTGATATGATCCATTGGTCAAATACTGAAACTTCAGCTTTATTTGGCATCGCATGGACGCCCTCAGCGGGCACCTTGAAGTCATGCAAATTTGACAAAACAAAGCGGGAACCGTTCCAGACTTTGTTCATAAAATTTCGGTACCCTTCGACTCGCTGTTCGCTGAATTTTAAATCTTTTCCGGAGTAAAGGTGCGCTAAAAAAGTAAAACGTAATGCATCAGCGCCATATTTTTCTATCATGTCAATCGGATCTACTGAATTTCCAAGTGACTTAGACATTTTGCGGCCCTGGCTATCTCGTACCAGTCCGTGAATATACACAGTTCGGAAAGGAACATCTTTCTTAAATTCTAAACCCATCATAATCATGCGTGCGACCCAAAAGAAAATAATATCGTGCCCTGTGACTAAGTAGTTCGTTGGATAAAAAGTCTTTTGAGTTTCCTTAGCATGCTCCTCAGTGCTAGGCCAACCCATGGTTGAAAATGGCCACAGTGCAGAGCTAAACCAAGTATCTAAAACATCTTCGTCTTGTTTGATCTTTGAA
>JAYUTU010000397.1:0-3850 GCA_043754975.1 Bdellovibrionales bacterium
GAAACCTTAAAACTATCAGCTGCTAAAAAAGAAACACTTACGCCGTACAAATTTGCTTTGAAACTACGAAGTCAACAACCGGCTTAAAGTGCAGGTTACCGCACACCGGTGAAAGTTTCTAATTAAACTCATTCGGATAAACCTTGAATTTAGATTACTTACAAAACATGAGGAGCATAGTTATGACTTATGAGTGGAAATCGAATAGGCTAAAAAGTACCTGCAAAGCTATACTGCTGGATTCACATATCGACGATAAAGGCGAAGAGGTTTTTCATCTAAAAAGTCAGATGTCGAATACTATAAATGCACGCGGACATGGGAAAAGCATCGATGCTGCTAAATTAGATTTGGAAGACAACATTATAAACCTTTATCCAGCAGAGCAAATTTAAACACTCTTGTTTATGAGCCGTATCAAGCGACCAGTTCCAAACATGCAGTTTGAAACTTATCTACTCGTCTCCGCCATTCTATCCGTCAGTAAATACATCAAAATAAAAATTTGTCAGTCGCATTAAGTACTTAAAAACACAACGAGAGCGACATAATCGAAAGCGGAATATTTCAGAGCATTTCTAGGTATTTCAAAGTCTTACTACAGTCTGCTACAACTTTTACTACGGGCGAATTTTACGCCCGTTTTTTAATTTCTATTTTTCGGAGAGAGAGAGAAAATCGAACCCAATAAATTTTTCGAATTAATTCGAATTAAATTGCTGGAACAGATCAAATAAAAAAGGTTCATTGGTTTCATTCAATGAGCCTTTTGAGATTTGGAAGCTTTTGATTCAAGTTAATTCAGATCCGTTTCCTTCAAGCCTAATTAAATAACCATAGGGATAGGCGACATCATTTCTCAAAAGAGAAACTGTTTTTGAATCTTGTGACCACATGGTGTCCCGCCGCAGCCGGGATGGGGCTTAACCGAAAAACCTTGGATTTTAACAACTATAAAATAACATCAACAGGCACCAAAGAATCTACAGTCTGATTGTTGCCCAACTGGCCATTAAGATTATAGCCCCAACATTTCATTCCCTTATTAACCACTGCACAAGTGTCGATGGGCCCAGCACCGATCGCCTTAACATTGGTGGCTAAACCTATGACATCTATAGGTGTGCTCGCGTTACCTGTAGTCCCATCCCCGCGCTGCCCGTATGCACTATAGCCCCAGCACTTCAAACCGCCGCTTGCCATAATTGCGCATGAATGCGCATACCCCGCAGCTATTTCTACAACACCAGAGGATAGTCCAACGACATCAACGGGAACCGACGAGTTAATACTGCTTCCATTTCCAAGACTGGACATGGCATTCCATCCCCAACATTTAACCGCCCCACTTAACATTAACGCGCAGGCGTGTGCGCCGCCAACCGCAATAGATTGAACACCAGCTGATAATCCAACCACATCCACGGGCAAAATAGAATCTGTCGTCGTCCCATTTCCAAGACCACCTTGAACATTAGATCCCCAACATTTAACGCCGCCAGAAATTAAAAGTGCACATGCAAACTGGTCTCGCACATCGATGCTTTTTACACCAACCGATAAACCCGTCACATTCACTGGAGTGCTAGAGTCTGTCGTCGAACCGTTTCCGAGTTGACCTTGAGCATTAGCCCCCCAGCATTTCGCTGCACCGTTCACCACTGCACACGTGGAACTAAAACCCGCAGAAACCATAGTCGCACCGACTGACAAACCTATCACATCTACTGGGGTACTAGCATTTATCGTAGAACCATTTCCAAGTCGACCTTGCGTATTGTTCCCCCAGCACTTCACTGCGCCGCTTGTAAGTAGTGCGCAGGTATGGACCATCCCGCCGGAAATAAAACTTACACCGGCTAATCCTGCTACAGCGACAGGGGCTAAGGAGTCGGTCGAGGTTCCGTCACCTAGTTGTCCAGAATTATTCCATCCCCAACACTTAACTGTCCCACTTATTTGCACGCAAGAGTGCCGTCCCCCGACAGCAATATTTTGAATACTCGCTGCTAACATTTTAAAAGCCGCTACCGGCATCATCGGCCCGCCTGCAAAGCTTGAGTTTGAAAAAAAATAAAATCCTAGAAGAAAATATAATTTCATTTTAATACCCCGTTATCCATGCTGTGTAAACGTCACTACCGGCTACAACGAAACTGTAAAGAGTGTGTTTCCCGGCGGTTGTCGCCCCGTGATCTGGAGGCAAATGAACTGTTAATGCAGTCACCCCAGAGCCTGCAAAAGCCGTGAACGAACACGTCGACGACGTTGCGCCCTTAAATATCAGCGTGTACGTTCCACCATCTTTTAAGTTATCTAACCGAAAAGCACCACACGAACTATTCGAGTATTGTAAATTACCAGTTCCAAAATCAATTGTGGAAGTTGAGTTTATAACAGCCGCCTTGCCGGTGATTGTTCCGGCTACCTGGAAAGTTGCATTGGGACTTACAACACCAACTCCGACACTGCCAGCATCATAAAATACTTGACTGCTGTTAGATGGATTT
This sequence comes from Bdellovibrionales bacterium, assembly GCA_043754975.1. GTDB lineage: Bacteria > Bdellovibrionota > Bdellovibrionia > Bdellovibrionales > Bdellovibrionaceae > Pseudobdellovibrio. The sequence goes on from JAYUTU010000397.1 coordinate 2,511, forward strand.
ACTTGCCATATTCCATCTGAATCCGAACCAATAGAAAAACATTCGGTGATCGCGCCTGCACCATCACGTTTAATTCTTAATAGTACAATATCTGGCTTTAATTCTTTCGCAAAGCCCGTATCACCCACGCGCGATAATTTAATACTGAGTCCAGCTGAACCTATTGTCGACGAACCGGAGTCCCCAGCCCAACCAGATACGCTAAATTCAGTGAAAGTAAGCAATCCCGTTCGATCAAATCCGTTCACAGAAAATATAGGATTTCCTGTAGCGCCAGCGGAATCTTTTATATCTGGGACTGTGAAACCAGGTTGTGGGTTGCGGCCATTGAAAGAGTTGTAGCAAGATACTTTATTATTTAGTAATGTCCGGATTTCGCTGGTAATTCCACGCTGCTGATCTTTGGCCTGAATCCCTTTTTGTTGTTTTGATGCATTTGTCATAACAGAGGCAAGTCCAGCTCCAATTACAGCCACTAATCCAAGTGCTACCAGTATTTCGACGACACTGAAGCCACTTTTTAATTTTACTGAAGGTCTCGGCTGAAATAAATTAAACATATGGGCCTCAGATATGCGAAGAAGTAAACGAATGTCGTCTCTACCACAGCAGGTGTTGAATATAATTGTCAACCTCGATTACAGAATTCTGGATGCATTCAAATAGTCGCTGCTCCGTCGATCAAGCCGTTATGTAGGGGTCGAAACCACTTCTGAGTGTTGATTTCTTCTACGCTCTTTAAAAATGACGGCCTATTTTAAATAAAACCTGCAAATTCAAAGACCTAAAGTTTCTGTGGACTAAGAGGTTTTGACAGCGGCAGCAAAATTTTTTGGCTAATTGAAACTGGACTTGCGAATTGCATCCCGTGATCAGAAATAAAATCCGTTTTTTCAAAATATTTTATGCGACAATTGAGATGCTGAAATGACCGGGCGGCGTCCTAGCTCCGCCCCAACTTGAAATCACAGTGGGCCAGTTCAACCGGGTTTTTCAAAATATCGCATAGTCAAACTCAGTATTTTCAATATGTTACAGATTTAAACTAAGAAAAACTGGGTGTTTTTTCAAATAAAACTTCCGTTTACATACTAAATATGATTTCATAATGATATCAGCAGGTTGCGGCTCTAAACTATTTAAAACAGGGGCTTTTTATGAACTCAGTTGGGCTTCGCTATAGCAAAACAAAAATTGATAAAGCAGGTGAGCTTCTAAAGAATAAAAATGTTTCTAACGATGAAAAGCATCAAGCCCTCGATGTGCTTTCGAACTGGCGTGCCACTCATGCTGTTCCATTAGATTCTTTTGCACGAATATTAAAAGCTAGAGCACAAAAA
>JAYUTU010000398.1:0-8722 GCA_043754975.1 Bdellovibrionales bacterium
AACTGTTCATGCTTTCAGTGGAAGGCACTAATGAAGTTAACAATGGAAACTTTGTCGAAGGTCAGGCTTCTGAAATGGTGATCAAGATCACGCCACGAACATCAGCGATAACAAAGTTTTCTGTGCAGTTAGCGGATTTTACTAACTTAAACCGGCCGGTACTCACAGAAACAAATATTCCAGGACTATTTATTTTATCATGGACTCCTCCGATGGGAACTATTCCAGGTGGAACATGGGGTAAAAGCTTTCAGGCGCAGCTGCAGATTAATGTGCTATCAGCCACGAACCCTTTCTTAGAAACTGCTGGGAGTTTAAAAACACTAAACATTATGGTCAGTCGGAATAACACGCAGCCAATAATTTCTGGACGGTCTGATTTATCAGCCGGAGTAGATGAAGGAAAAGATTCTGAATTTACAATTGATGTTATTGATCCTACAAGTGTATCAAGTCCCAAATTACCAACACTACAAATAACTTCTTATATAAGTGCCAATACTGAGGCCTACCGGGCTGATGGATCACGCTTTTTAATTCTTGATGATACACGCGAAGAAAATCCAAAAAAACTTTCAGAAACTATTTATCGTTTTTATTATAAATTGCAAATTGACCGGCTGCCGTTGGACCGCGACCGCGAGGGTAAGCAAATTCCGTCTGCGAATTCTGTTGATATGTGCTTTCACGTTCGTGCAGTCAGTTCAGTTGATACGCTATCAGACCAAATGCAAGTCTGTACCAAAGCGCGCTATGCAGCTCAGGCTCCAACAATTACGTTTTTAAATCCTGAAGTTAATGAAGTTAAAGCCGGAAGTCGTATTACTCTTGCAGTGCGAATTTTCTCGCAACATGCCTTAAGTCAGATCATTGTAAATAAATTATCTCAGGCCATCGAAGGACTAAGTGGCCAAAAAAGTTTTAGCTGCGTCTATGAATTTGCAGATCGCAAAAATTCACAAGTCTGTACTCTGAATTGGATACCAGCTTGTACATCTACGACAGCAGTCACTTCCATAACGGTTAAAGCAGATTCTATTTTAAATGAAAAAATTAAATCAAGCTCAAATGTAAAAGCACTTAGCGTTGTCCCTGATTTGGATGCGTGCCCTGTGCCGACCACAATAAAGACGAAGAGAGTTAAATAATGGATCAGCCAAAGAAAAACATAATTAAGCAAGCACTTAGTTTAGGAGTAGTTCTAACACTCGGTTTAGCATTTTCAACAGCCCAGGCGCAAACAAAGTCCCTAAAAAAAGATTTTCAATCCTTGGGTGATAACCAGCAAGTGACTGAGCGCGTGCAACAATTAGATAACCAGCAGCGTATCCGTGTAGTGCAGAACCGCTCAATGGATCGTAACAACCGGCTTGAGGCAGCTGTTACTTTTGGAATGCTCTCAGGAGCTGACAGTTACGTTGAAAGCAAAAACATGGGTGGCATGTTGAATTACCACATAACCCCTCGCTGGTCTTTGGGTGTTTCGTATATCAAAGATTCGAATTCACTAACTGCTGAAGGTTCTAGATTGTACGATGCAGCTTTTGCATGTCGTCAAACAGATCCTAACTGTGATCAACGTTTTCCATCGATTGACTTTCCGCTGGAAACAAAAATGGCGGCGATTTCTTTTTATCCCATTTACGGAAAACTCAACGTATTTGATTCGGGCATTGCGCAGTTTGATATTTATACGTCCTTTGGTTACGGTCAAAAAAAATTAGATTCGGGTTCTACAGATGTCATTTCTGGCAGTTTAGGCGCAGGCATTTGGATAAATTCATTTATTACAGCCAGACTTGAAGGCCGTGTTGAAAGCTACACGGATTTACTGAAAACTGAAAAGCGTCGACAAAATGCCGTAAGCGCTATCGCAAGCGTTGGAGTCATGTTGTGGTAGCTCTAAAACGTATCCTATTTCTATTAGTATTCGGAGCTATTTCCCTGACTTCTATGACTGGGTATGCAGTGACTGATGCTCAGAAAATGGAACGTGCACGACTGCAATTTGCCTCAGGCAACTTTACGGAAGCAATTCAAATTTATTCGACTATTCCTGTTGCTAGCGATTTTTGGCTGGATTCTATCGAGGAAAAAGCGTGGTCTCACACGCGTCAAGGGCAGTATGAAAATGCATTAGGTGATTTGCAAACAGTGACTTCATCGGTTTGGAGTTCTCAGGTAGGGCCTGAAACCTATGTGCTTTCCACATTCGTGTCATTAAAAATCTGCGACTATAAGATGGTCGTAAAAAAAATTGATCTCTTTAAAAAGCGAATGCTTCCGCGTGTGGATGCTTTAGAGAAATTAATTACTGAACCAGTACCCAACGAATTCTGGAAATTGGCAGAGAGTTTAAAGGCGGGGACTGTGACGATGATGTCATTGGGTAAAAATGCAGAAAAATTTCCGCGCTATTTTTTCAGAGACCAACAGATTATTGAGGGCTTAAAATCGGGTCAGGGGCAGATTGTTGAAAAGCGCATGAAGCAATTAGCAAAACTAGATTTAGAGGAAATTTCACTCAATTTAAAGAAAATGAAAATGATCGATGTGCAAGTGATTCAAAAAATACTCATGGCTGACCAAGTGGATAAGCTCCCTCATGCGCAGATTTCAAATTTAAAATTTTCTGCAATTGATCGTGATCAGCAGCTCCTATTTCCTGTCACTGATGACGAGATCTGGATCGATGAAGTGGGTCACTTCCAAGTGAAAGCAGATAAATGTCCGAAAGTGATAAGGAGTTCTTTATGAAAAAAATGATGAATTTATTTATTTGTGTGTGCTTTGTTACAGTTTCATTGGGTTGCAATTCAAAAAATAGTGATTTGCAGGCGTCTAAAGAAGAGTTCGATTATATTACTGTGAAAGTCGAACAGGCCCCGCTAACTGAACCCAAAGTAAATGTACTCTTCGTTGTGGATAATTCTGGTTCCATGAAGGGATATCAAGAAAAGTTATCTCGTAATATGCAGTATTTTTCTAAGAAATTTTTCGCTAATACGCGAATAAATTACCGAATTGGTGTGGTCCCGGTGTATGACTCAAAATATTTGAACGACCAAACCGTTTACAAATCAGGTCTTAGAAAAATGAATGCTTTGGGCGAACTCGTTCCCCTTAAAGGATTGGCTGCAAATGATCGCCAAGAGCAGCTTTTTATTACACGTGAAACAGTGAATCCTGCACGGGTGTTGCAAGAGACTGTTGCCATTGGCGTGCAATGGGGACCTGAAGCCGAAGAATCATTCTCTCCGGTGCTTGCCATTACAGATGAAAAAATTAATACAGACAAAAATCAAGGCTTCTACGAAAAGGATGCATATTTGGCAGTGATTTTTTTGACTGATGCGGATGATGTGACTCCTGGTTTATCTGGAGACGAGTTTTATCAGCGCTTGATTGAATTAAAAGACGGTGATCGATCTAAAATTTTTATTGCAGCAGCACTACCTAATCTCAATAATCGAAGTGATAGTTGTAAGACAGACGGTCGTGGACCCCTACAAGCGTTTCCGGCACTGCTTGCCAAGTCAGGCGCTTTACATGCAGATCTTTGCTCGGAGAATTTCGGTGCTGAATTAGCACTGTTTGGTCAGTACTTGGTGCAGCGGGTGGCAGCTCAGCAAATTCAATTGCCGTTTACACCTGACATAACCACGCTTCGTGTGACTTATGGGACTGAGTCCTCGCTTGAGTCCGAGCGTGTGCGTATACCTGCAGGAAAAAACGGATATTTTTTTGATTCAGAAAATAACAAGGTGTTAATCAGTTCCGAATTTCAAATCGACCGCATCCCCGGCGGAGTTATTTTTGTAAAAGCAGTACCAGCTAATTTGGCTAATTACCAAAACGGCCGAATTATCGAGCTTTAGCGAGTCACTAAGCAGAAGCTTTAGCGAGTCACTAAGCAGAAGCTTTAGCTAAATCGACATGTTAGAAAGCTGCCGATCAGCTCCGAAGTAGATTGAAATATCAGTTGCGCGCAGTTTCTTGTAATAGCGCAAAATTTCAAAGGGCGGATACCAATCAAATAAAATAACTTCGATGGGTTTCCAAATGGAAACCCATCCAAATATAATAAATCCTTCACGGAGTACTGAAGCTGTTCCTGGCTTTTCCGGTAGTGGTAAACTTTCAACTAGTCCTAGACACATGCTTAAAACCAATAGCCCAATTATTAAAAAAATTTGTGCCCGTTTCCAGTATTGATTGATATCTCTTTCACGACGAGATATTTCGTAGGAGAAGTGCGAGTAAATAGATTCTCGTAAAACGGCCCGAGAAACGGTCACAGTTTCAGGTTCTTCGATGTAAATCACAAGTTTTATTGGAGTCGAAAGTGGGAACTCGCGAATTGATGAAAAGATATACTCGACGAAATCTTCATCTAAATCCTTTTCCCGAAACGGTGCGGGATCACGGTGATCAAATAGACCTTGCGTGCTTTTAACACGCACTTCGATCCAGTGTTTCCCTTCTGATTTTCGATACCGAGGATTTCTTTTTGCTACTGCCATACACGAAACAGCTTATCTAATTGTGCTTACGAGGTCGAAAGCAGTAACTAATGCCAATCTTTTTTAATTGTTTATTCATAGTCAATTTGTGATTTAGCAAATTAAGAAAAATTATTATTTTTTTGTAATATTCATGGTGCGGATTCTCGAATTGGACGACAATAACAGGTGGGGGTTATCTTGTTCGTCGTGAATGTCTCCGACGATTTCCTCAACGATATCTTCGATGGTAGCAATCCCAACAACTTCACCTTTGCGGCGAATAACGGCCATGTGACTTTTTTTATTCTGTAAAATTTTAAGTGCCGACAAGATTGGATCTTCAGAACCAAGAAAAATTATCGGTCGAATGAGCTCATTCCAATTCAGCTTTGATACTTCAACTTCGGCGATAAATTCTTTCGCGTGCAAAACCCCAACTGGAATTCCCTCATCGACGACGGGGATGCGTGTATGACGTTCACGACGAATAAGATTCATAACCTCAGTGTGATGGGCTGACTTTTCGACTTTTGTGACCTCATCCCACGGGACCAAAATTTCTTTCAGTTTCTGTTTTTCAACGGCAATCAAATTTATCACATATTGCCGATGACTTTCAGACAAACTGTCAATATCGATTGATGATGTTTCAGCAGCAATGGATTCAGAACCTAAAAGTTTAACAACTGGTGAGATGATTAATTTTGTTGAGATTTCTAGTAGGAAAACAACTGGCGAAAAAAATGTATCCAGTGCTGACAAAAAGTAACTACCCAGTTTTGCAAATTTCATTGGAAAGCGTAGTGCTAATGTTTTAGGAGCCAGTTCGCCGATAACGACCGAAAGATACGTCAGCGGAAGCACGATACTAACTATGGCTAGTATCTCTGCTACGTGCTCAGACACATGAAATAAGTGTTGGTAAATCGGGCTCAGTGTTTCTTCCGCGCCGGCACCGCCGACGGCTGCGGAAATGGCTCCAACCAAGGTAATACCGATTTGTAAAACGGAAAGAATACGTTCGGGGTTTGAGCGCAGTGCTAGAACTTTTTGTGCTGATTTATCGCCTTTAGCAGCTAGCTTTCGTAGGTGAGGCTTACTTACTGTAACAAATGCCATTTCCACACATGATAAAATTGCGTTCAAAAGCAGGCAGACAAAAATCACGATGAGTTGCAACATTCAATTTGGAGTCTATTCTAAAATTAGCACGTGTCAAAATGATAGCGACATTTCTTTGTTATACTGCAGTGAACGGCTGTGCAGGATTACGATAGATTGCTGAATCCTGCGTTCCTAGTTGTTTCTAGACCTTCGTCGGATTGAAGCAGCTAAATAAGTTTCCGAACAGCAAGTATGAACACAACAAAAATAAAAAATAAAAAATTAATTAGCAACTTAAACTTACTAACGCTGATATTAAAACTGACTCTTTTGTCTTTTTTGATAGCTAGTTGTGCCCCGGCAACGAAGACGTCCATCGAGACGGCAAGCAGCGGCGCAGCTGCTCCGCCGCTACCGCCAACTGAAACCGATGGATCACTTGGAATCATTCCGGATGTACCAAAGCCATTAGTTCCTCAGTACAGCCAAAAACTAAAAGAAATTGCTAGCACGTCATCATGTGCAAAAACAAATTGGATCAGTCGTGGGCGCTCGCCGGCGGGTTACATGAAGGGGATGGCCATTAGCTACGCACGAAGTCTTTGCCGGGTGAAGGCGTTAGCTCCAGCAGTACCAGCCGCAGCACTTTTGCGTGCACCCAATTCACAAAATCCAAAAAAAGATGTATTAGCTCATTATCAAGAAATTCTTGCACGAGTTGGACTTAGCGCACTTTCTGCCGGAGACTCTCCAGTGCACGCAACTTATGTAATCGGTCTGGGTTTAGGAATGAAAGAAAGTTCTGGAAAATATTGTGAGGGGTGGGACGTAGCTGCAGGAAGCGACCGTAATTCGTCTGAGGCTGAAGCCGGCTTATTTCAAACAAGTTACGATTCTATCGTGGCATCGACAGAATTAAAACGTCTGTATGACGAATACCGCGCCAATCCAAAACGTTGTCTACTAGACGTGTACAAAGAAGGTGTTACCTGTAAAGCATCTAGTATTTTAGGAACTGGTGCGGGCGCTGTTTACCAGGATTTTGTCCGCAAGTGTCCCGCATTTGCCACAGAGTATGCCATGACTTTAACACGGATCCTACGAGCTCATTTCGGGCCGCTGAATCGCCAGACGGCACAAGTTGCGCCAGCCTGCGATGGAATGTTGAATCAGGTTCGTCAGATAATAAATCAAAATCCAGAAGCTGCATGCCGCGAATTATTTTAATTCGTAAGAGACTAATGCATAGCTGCCATTTCGGTGCAGCTATCGGCGCAGCGAATGCAGGATTCATAACAGGCGCGCATGAGCGCGTCCTCAGTGCCAAAGCTTTCGCAGCTTTCGCCGCAGGCCATACAAACTTCTGCACAGACATCGCATGTTGAATCATGAAAATCAGAATGACGAATCATAAAATCTGTCGATAGGTTACAAATTCGTGCGCAATCCAATAATAATTTAATGTGGTCAGGTTCTGAATACTTGCCGCCTTTTTTTAAACAGTATTCAACTAGATGCGAACACAGCTGATAACATTCAGTGCAGTTTTGAATAGAAATTTGCATGGCTGAGGGAATATTCATCCAGTTTTCACGTGTACTTTGGGTATTTTTTTGCATCATGGCTCCTAAGTTAATTTTATTAAATTTAAAAAAAATAGACCGCATGTTCTATCTAGTACTATCTTGCAAAACAAAATCCAATGAGAGCGAGCTCTACAGCAACACTCAAGAATCAGAGGCGGCGAAATGCCCCGCTAAGCAATTTTATTCCATGTGTCTGACAAGAGTGCTTATTAAATCATGGCGATTGATAGGTTTTGTTAAATGATCAGTGTAGCCAACATTAAGACATTTTCGCCGAACTTCACTCATCGCATGAGCCGTTAAAGCGACGATAGGTTTTACATATCCCATCGCCCGCAGTTTCGCAGTGGCTGTATAGCCATCCATAACTGGCATCTGTAAATCCATTAAAATAAGATCAAAATTTCCCGCAAGTGCCGCTTTGTATCCCATTAATCCATTGTCAGCGGAATCAACAATAGCACCTTCTTTGGTTAAATAGCGCCAAATTAGTTGTTGATTATCAGGAGCATCGTCGACAACTAAAATTCGCTTTCCAGCTAACGCCCGCTCTTTTATTTCAACTATCGGTTTCAAATAGCTGAGCGCCGGTTTTTCGTTACTCAAGCGATGCGGCTGTGTCGGTATGGTAACTAAAAATGTTGTTCCAAAACCTTCTCGAGAATCAGTCATAGAAACTTCGCCCTGAAGTGCACGTGCTAGATGCCGTGAGAGCGCTAAACCTAATCCAGTACCACCAAATCGGCGTGTTGTGGTGCCATCAGCTTGTACAAACATTTCAAAAATTTTATCTTTTTGTGACGGAGAAATGCCGATGCCACTGTCTTGAATTTCGAAACACAAAATTTCGTCACCGAAAGTGGTTTTACGTCCGAAACCCCTTAACTGAACGGAACCAAAATGTGTGAATTTTATGGCATTACCAACCAGATTAAGCAAAATTTGTCGAACCCGCGTTGGATCGGTCACTATATTTTGGGGCGTCGATGCTTCTAATATATATTCCAAGGCTAAATCTTTTTCTTTAGCTTTAACCTGCATCAGCGATACAACGTCGGCACCAATTGCATCAGGCTGCACAGACACGTACTCTAAAGTTAAGTGCCCGGCTTCGACTTTAGAGAGATCTAAAATATCATTGATAATAACCGATAGCTGGTCCCCATTTCGGGTCAGAATGTTAATAAAATTTGTACGCTCTGTGGCACTAATTCCGGGATCGCGCAACAGGTCCGCAAAACCAATCATGGCCCCAAGTGGTGTTCTTATTTCATGGGACATGTTTGCTAGAAATGCAGATTTTAACTCGTTGGCATGCTCGGCGTCTTTTTTGGCTAAATCAGCTTCAACCATGGCACGCTGAATTTCTAGATCTGCAATCTTTGATTTTGTAATGTCAGTAATAAAAACGGCAATGCCATCATCTGATTTAGGAAAAACACGAATCGCTATCCAAATATTTAGCGGAGCATAAAAATCTTCAAAATAGGTCGGAATGCGCTCCTGCATGGCTTGAGTGTAGTATTT
>JAYUTU010000399.1:0-8714 GCA_043754975.1 Bdellovibrionales bacterium
GCAGGAGCAGACAAAGCCGAAGGCAAAAACGGTAGCGGCAAAAAAGACGACGTCATCGACGCCGACTTCAAAGACGTTAACTAAAAAGGTACCTGCTCACTTTTCGTAAGGCAGCGCGTAATAAATGGGTGAGCAGCACATCAAAGAAGATAAAAAGAATAGATAAATAAGAAAAAGAGAGGAGAAATCCTTTCTTTTTCTTATTTCGTACCGAGCCCTTTTTGCAAATTTATCGAAGGTTTATAAAACTCCCATACTAAAATGCACCTGAGCATTCCGACCGCCGTAATAATTTCGGTGTTATCACAAGGATAGGGGCTCGTTGGTTGACTTCTGATTGTAAACAATCAGAAGTCAACCAACGAATATCAAAAAGTCTAACTAGTTCGAGCCTTTAGAGGACGGAGCTATAAACTGCAGAGCTATAAACTGCAGAGCTATGTGCAGAGCTAGTAAAGTGTATCTGTTTAAGAGCTTTATCGAAGCTTAGTGTAGAAAATATTTCTTACGTTTTAAATAACTAGTTTAATAAATTCGTTTTAGTTCTTCGATATGACTGGGTTGTAAAACTCCGCCCCAGGCACACATGAGATTTTCAGGCTCGATGGTGTAGTAGATCATTTCTTCGCTTGCGGGCTCGTAGAACTCAAGATAACAATCGGGAAATCCCAGGACGTGGCCGAATTCGTGGCGAATGGTCCATTGAGTGGAAAAATCATCTAAAGAATAATTAGGATCCATAGTGATCTTATTCCAGGTAGGTCCCGAGACATTCGGTGTTACTCCCGGTTTAAAATCAATATAGGGAGTCGTTAAATCTTTTGGTACGTAATTGACTAAAAGCTGAAAATTCAATGCTTTCCATTCTTCTTCGACGTTGGATTTTAGCCAGCTCGCAATAGATTCAATCGCGGGCAATATAAAGTCTTGGGTGATCAAAGTACGCTGTGGATTCCATTTTAATTCTTTTCGGACGTCATTCAGGGTGAAGAAGTTGGCGTAGGTCTGCTGGGCCGAGCTTAAATATTTTTCATAGAAATTGTTAGCAGCAACAGCGGTAGTAACTGTGGAAAATTCAGTGCGGCACGATTCACGATCGGCAGTGCGATTTAAACACAAGCTCAGTAGCCATTGGGTTAAAAGTTTTTTTCGCTCGGGCGATAAATTCATAAAATTTTGTAAATCATTTTGGAAATTGTCATCGCGGTTTATGAAGTACAATCCACGAATATCGTACTGAGCATTTTGTTCATAATAATTCAGCCACGGTTGTTGGCCGATCCAGCGAACTGCGTTTTGATAGGAGCTATTGATTTCACGAATGTGTTTAATAAACAGTTCATCGGAAACCAAAGTGGCCTCGGTCGGCGGATCTGTTTCAATAAGAATCTTTTTCATTTCAGGTGGAAGGCTAGCGACACGCCGTTGAAAGGATTGCAGCATTAATTTGATCGAATTTATGTTCGGTGCGTTTGGTGGCACTGGGTTTTTTGTATTTCGATCTGCAAGGACGAGCTTGTTTTCAGGAGCACGATTTTTGTTAACTAAGTTAAGCCATGTTAATGCGCGGGCCCCCGCATCGGTGAGGGGCTTTAATTTTTTTTCGACGGGGCTAATTGTTTCAGGATTTTGGATTTCAGAATTCAGAGTCTGTACAGATAGCGTGCCGAGCGGTTTTGTTGGGCCGAGTGGTTTTGTAGTAAAGCTGAGTTGCAGCCCGAGTGGACCCAGGTGGGCCGGGTCTGTGGGGCCTGGCCGTCGCTGATTTCGTGAAGTGCTCGGCAAGTTATAGGCATTGGCTGCGCTTAAATCGAGAGCACTCGCAATAATAAAAGTACTGAAAGCAAAAAAAGTTACTGTTGAAATTCTGAAAAGTTTGGAGATTCTGGAAAGTTTGGAATATTTGGAGATAAGATGTCTCTGCATTGTGCCTCCAGGGCGAAAGGTTTGCAAAAATAAAATTAGCAGGTACGCTTTTTAAATGGAAGCAAATTGGGAGCAAATAGCTAAAAGAATAACGTGGTCCAAACCGTGGTCGAAACTGAGCGAAGTGAGCTTTAAAAAACCAGTGAGCATAAAATGGTTTTTAGATGCTGAGCTTAATGTCAGTTACAACTGCATCGATCGGCATTTACCAGTGCGTGCTAACCAAACCGCATTTATCTGGGAGCCTGATAGCCCAAACGAGCCAGCATTGAAAATTTCTTACCAAGAGTTGCATGATCACGTGTGCCGACTGGCCAACGTTTTAAAATCTCATGGAGTTCATAAAGGCGACCGCGTAACGATTTATATGCCAATGATTCCCGAAGCTGCCTATGCGATGCTGGCATGTGCGCGTATCGGCGCTGTGCACTCGGTTATTTTTGGTGGTTTTTCTGCGGATTCGATTTGCAATCGGATTTTAGATTGTGACTCGTCGTTCGTGATCACTGCCGACGAAAGTTTTCGCGGGGGGAAAACAACTCCGCTGAAAAAAACCTTAGACGAAGGTTTAAAAAAACTTGGTGCGAATAACACGATCAAAAAAGTTCTGGTTGTGAAACGGACTGGCGGTCCTATTGAATTTAATGAAAAAACAGATCTTTGGTATCATGAAGAAATTAAAAAAGTTTCAGGCATTTGCTCTCCAGAGCCAATGAATTCAGAAGATCCACTTTTTATTTTATACACTTCGGGCTCGACGGGAAAACCCAAAGGAGTCCTGCACACAACGGGTGGCTATTTAGTATTTGCCAGCTACACGCATGAGCTTGTTTTTAATTATCAGCCCGGAGATATTTACTGGTGCACAGCTGACGTGGGTTGGATCACTGGACACAGTTATATCGTCTACGGCCCACTGGCAAATGCAGCGACCAGTGTGATGTTTGAAGGGGTTCCCAGTTATCCAACTGTTTCCCGATTTTGGGATATTATTGATAAACACCAAGTTACTATTTTTTACACTGCACCCACTGCTCTACGTGCGTTGATGAAAGAGGGCGACGAGCCAGTCAAAAAATCATCGCGAAAGTCGCTACGAGTTTTAGGTACTGTGGGTGAGCCCATTAATCCAGAGGCCTGGAACTGGTATCACCGCGTGGTTGGCGGCAGTCGATGTCCCATCGTGGATACGTGGTGGCAAACAGAAACTGGCGGCATTTTAATTTCAGCAACTGCAACGTCTGATCTGTTGAAGCCGGGCTCAGCATCAACGCCTTTGCCTGGAATTTTTCCGGAAGTTTTATCCGTGGAAGGAAAAGTTTTAACTGGTGCTTGTGAAGGTGTGCTTGCATTACGCTCGTCGTGGCCAGGTCAGATGCGCACAGTTTATAAAGATCACGCGCGTTTTGAAGACACCTATTTTTCGACTTACCCCGGATTTTATTTTACGGGCGATGGCTGTCGTCGTGATGAGGATGGATTCTATTGGATTACGGGACGGGTCGATGATGTGATCAACGTATCTGGGCACCGCCTGGGTACGGCTGAAATTGAATCGGCCTTGGTCGGACATCCCGGCGTTGCTGAAGCCGCTGTGGTTGGTTTTCCGCATGCTATAAAGGGTCAAGGAATCTATGCTTACGTTACTTTAAAAACAGGAGTAGTAAGCTCTGAAGAGCTTAAAAAAGAACTAATTGCTCATGTGCGAAAAGTGATTAGTCCGATTGCGACGCCAGATGCGATACAGTGGGCTCCGGGCCTGCCGAAAACGCGATCGGGAAAAATCATGCGCCGCATTTTACGCAAAGTGGCCGAAGCCGATTTTCAAAACCTAGGTGACATTTCAACTTTGGCTGACCCGAGCGTTGTGAAAGATCTTGTCCAGAATAGAAATCAAAAGTAAATGAGACTGATGGAAATGAATAAAACACTTAAAACCGAGATCGCTGTAGCCGCTGCTCTAATTGTTATTGTCTTGCTGTCACGCTTTTCGAGTCATCTATGGAACTTGACGGCTGTTGGCGGAGTGGCACTTTTTGCAGGATCTTATTTTTCAAAAAAGAATCTAGCTGTAGGGACCGTTTTTTTAGGGTTGTTTATTTCTGATTTGGTACTGGGCTTTCATAATCAAATGTTCGCAGTGTATTTGTCCTATGCAGTGATTGTTGGGCTTGGATATTTTTTGCACCAGAACCCATCCCGTTTAAGAATTGTCGGACTAGCGATCACGGGTTCAGTCTTATTTTATATAATAACAAATTTTGCTGTTTGGTATTCGGGCTTGATGTACCCAGTAACTGCTGCTGGGTTACTTCAATCTTATATGATGGGAGTACCATTTTTCAGAGCTGCAGTTGTAGCTGATGTGGTGTCCGCATTTTTAATATTTGAAATGGCTGCGGTCCTGTTACCACGGACCGCGACTAAGGCAGTCTGATTCATATTTTGATCGACGTAGGTTATAAGCGCAAAAATTATTTGCGGACTCGTTCTTCAACCCATCACACATGCTAGCGAGTGAACTGTACTGTTGTAATTCAGTGCTGCATCCATTTTCGCTCAAGTTGTATGAGTAGTTTTCAGAATTTTTTCTAGTAGTGATCGTATCATTTAAATTAGTGTTGCAAGATTGTAAAACTAAAATAGAAAGCACAAGGCTTAGTTTACTAGCTAGCCGAGTTGAGAATTTAGCTGTTAATTTAGCTGTTAATTTAGCTATCAATTTAGCTATCAATTTACCTGTTAATTCGCCTGTGAATATAGAACGCAGTGTTGTTTTCATGGTGCTGAAGTTAACACAAAAAATGTCATCTCAGTTGTAAAAAATGGGCGACTGAAATTGTTACTGACCACGGGTTAGACAGTAGAAAGTACAGGAAATAAAATTTTTTGCTACTGGTGCTAGGAAGTACACCAGTAAAAAAAGAAAATCATGGTATGAGATACTCAACCAACGGGAGATTTATGACAACAACAAACATTATTTTAACAGCGTTTTTAGCTTTCTTAATCGTATCTAATATTGCATTAACGTAAAGATTTTAAGCCTTTTTTTAGAACCGCATTCATATTTAAAATTTTATTCTTTTGATTTTTCTGAAAACTCATCAGGGCCTTCATTACAGACTCATCGTGAAGGCCTAAGATGCGAACTGCCAGTAACCCCGCATTGTACGCATTATCAACGGCAACCGTTGCAACGGGTACTCCCTTTGGCATTTGCGCGATAGATAACAAAGCATCAATACCTTTTAGACCGCCCACTGTGACTGGAACTCCGATCACGGGCACTGCTGTTAGGGATGCCACCATACCCGGTAGATGCGCGGCACCACCGGCGCCGGCAATAATAATTTGTATTCCTTTTGCAGCAGCTGATTTGGCAAATGTAACCATGGCATCTGGCGTGCGGTGAGCAGAAATAATCTCGACAGAAAATGGAATTTTAAATTCGGCCAAGGCCTCTGTTGCTGCCGTCATGATTTTTAGATCACTGCGACTTCCCATAATGACTGCAACCAGCGGCTTTTTTATTTTTTTAAAATGTTTTAACTTTTTTGATTTTTCTGAATTTTTTAACTTTGTTGACGTCACAAAAGAATTCCTTTTCGTTCTAACAAGGCTTTTTGTAAAAGTAATTTTTTATTTTTACCGATGTAATTAATGTGCCCCATTTTTCGTTT
This sequence comes from Bdellovibrionales bacterium, assembly GCA_043754975.1. Taxonomy (GTDB): domain Bacteria; phylum Bdellovibrionota; class Bdellovibrionia; order Bdellovibrionales; family Bdellovibrionaceae; genus Pseudobdellovibrio. The sequence continues at coordinate 5,610 of JAYUTU010000399.1, forward strand.
AGGTCGGTTATCCGTTTTATCATACCAGTGCAGCGATCCAGTTGGCATTTTTTTTAGAAACGGCTGGCGGGTGGACGTGCCCAGCAGATTGACCATAATAAATGCGGGTTGCTTCAGTTGTGGTTTAGGTAACGGTAAACCCAGCACGCAGCGCAGATGCAATTCGAACTGATCCACGTTCAGCGCATCTTGAGAAAAATGTCCTGTGTTGTGCACCCGGGGTGCAATCTCATTGATGACAAGTTTCGGTCCGATTTCAAATAATTCAAAAGCAATCACGCCAACGTAATTTATCTGATTAAGAAAATGCGAAATTTTTTGAATGAGTTTAGTCTCTTTCGGATGTCGGCTAGGTCCCATGACATAGTCACACTGATTATTTTTTTGTACGGATTGCACCATGGGTAAATGAATCATCTGCCCGGCAGAGTTTCTGGCAAAAATTAAAGATCTTTCGGTTTTAAATGCAGTGAAGCGCTCGGCGATAAATTTATTTTCCAAGGATTTAAACTGCAGCTTAAAGGCAGTTAGCTCTGCTTTTGTCGAAATAACGAACGTGCCGTTACCGTCGTAACCCCCGTAGCGGCGTTTGCAAACCATCTTTCCGTCGAAGGCCTTATAGGCTAAATCTAAATCGTCTTTCGAACTTATTTTTACGTAATCTAACGTTGGCAAATTAAAATCGTAGATCCACTCTTTTTGTAGAAGCCGGTCTTGAATGCGTGCCAAAATAGTTAAATTAGGCTCTATTTTCTTTCGTGCGACTGTTCGTAAACAAATTTTTAACAAATCTGCCGATATAAATTCGCTTTCAAAAGTGACATAATCCACACTGTTCATCAGCCGCGCAATGTCTGCTGTTGATTGTAAACTGCCTTGAATCCACTGCGTAGCTACGCTGCGGGCGGGGTCTTGTGCCTTCTCAGAGAGCACGACGGTTGTTAAACCCATCTGCGTTGCCTTTAACGCCAACATGCGAGCTAACTGACCACCGCCTAAGATTCCGATCGATTTCGAGTGAATTGGCATACACCATTGAACACTTTAAATTTCGTAAAATAAAGTGTAAAAGCGAAGTTATGCGTGATGTAAGCAATTTAGTGACTGAATTAAATTTTCCACTGACCTTGGCCCCTATGGTGGGTTTAAGTCATGTGGCTTTACGGCGCTTAATTTTGGATTACATGCCTGCCAATGCGAAAACTCATTGGCCAACAGAAATGCTGAACAGCCGGCGTGTGCCGGGCGAAAATTTGACAACCACTCCAGAAACTTTACGAGACACGAACGAATCCAATTTGGTTCCACAAATTTTAGGAAATGAAGAGATACCCATCGAGCGTTCCGTGAAACGCCTGGTGCATGAGTGGGGGGCTTCCGGCATTGATATAAATATGGGATGTCCAGTGCAAAAAGCTTTGAAGCATAATTACGGGGTCTCGTTGATGGGAGACGTAAATTATGCCGCCAAAGTGGTTGCAATCACTAAAAAAAATTCTTCGGTGCCAATTTCAGTTAAGCTTCGTGCCGTGGGAAGCAGCCACTCGGTGAAGGAATTAATTCAGTTCGTGAATGCGCTGGTAGATGCCGGGGCTGACTGGATTACGCTGCATCCGCGAACAGCGGAGCAAAAGCGGCGCGGCCAAGCAGATTGGTCACAAATCACGGAACTTAAAAAAAATTGTAAAGTTCCCATCATCGGCAATGGTGATATTCAGATCGCAAGGGATGTGACCGACATGCTCCAGCAAACCGGATGCGATAAAGTTATGGCCGGGCGGGCGCTGGCTGCGCGTCCCTGGATGATGTGGCAGCTGGGTGAAATTTTGGGATTTGAAAACCCAGTATTGTTTCAAAATCAAAAAGCGCCACGGACTGCAGTTGAAGAAGGAGCTGAGTACGGGCGGGCACTTTTAAAGTACATCGACTACTGCGAGTATTATTTTATGCAGCAAGCAGGAGCCAGCGAAAATTTAACTTTAAGAAAAATTAGTTTTTTTGTACGCACAACGCATGTGTGGCTTGAATTTGGTCATTCTTTGATGTCTGTTGTCTCAAGCGCAAAAAATTTGCAGGAGTTACGACAAAGTAGTAACCAATTCTTTGCGGCTGAACACCGCATGATGGAAAAAACAGAACTCAGACAGTAGGTAAAATGAAAAAAATAAGTGGCCCTAAATTTGTCCTGTTATTTGTCGTGCTGTGCGCAGGTGTCGCTTGGATTTTTTTGTATGCGATGAATGGGGCCTATAAATCACGGCCACAGCTAGCGATTCCAGATTTATCAAACAAAAGATATAACCCAAAGATCTACGATATCCGTGAAAAATTACAAAACGATGTGCCACTAAAAATACAGTCTGTAGAAACAGATGCGACTAAAACTCAGTGCCAGGTCACATTTGCCGAGCTGTTGAAATCTGATTTTGGTTCCAACACCGATTTACTGATTCAAAGTTTAGAGGCAGAGACTTGCTTTGCAGCAGCTGTATTTTCTAACAAGGGAAATTTAAATAAAGCAAATCTTTTGCAGCAGTGCCAGGGTGACGTGACCAAACCCACGTGTCAGCAAGCGGCTGTGTTTTTTAAAGTTGGGCTATTAGATTATTTGACACAAAACACAGATTTGCATGAGCTGACGGAGCAGCAGCTCGTCGCAAAATTTTTAGCCCAGTTTGATCCTAAGTATATAGAAACTGCGGATGCAGCACAATCTGAAGCCCATTATAAAACAATGAAAAGTATTGCTGTTGAAATGCTGAAGCGTAATCCCGCAGAGCCTCAGTATCAGGATGCTTTTTTTCAATCTGAAATGATTCCGAACATGCAGCAAAATGGTGCGCAAAAATATTCAGCTGAATTTGATGATTTGTTAAAACAAAAACTGCAAGAGCGTCCTTACGACGAAAAACTGCAAGAGTATTTATTCGTGCGCACGTTACAGGAATCCCTTGAGGCAAAGCTGAAACAAGCAGAGGGGATTTTTGCACAAAACCCCGATTCTTCGATCGCGGCCTATCAGTTGTCAGCGTTATATCTAAAAATGGGCGATGTGCTACAAGCTGAAAAATATTTGCAACGGGCAGTGGTGCTAAACCCTGACAG
>JAYUTU010000400.1:0-3828 GCA_043754975.1 Bdellovibrionales bacterium
TCAACGGATCTTGTCATAAAACAAAGCTATGCTAATGTCTCGTCGCGTTTTCGGCCCTTAGTTTACCAAGGGATTGCGATTGGTGAAACTGCACAGACACTTTATGAACGTGAATTTTTAGTTAATTATTTAGGAAATATGTTCTACGGGGCAAAAGATTGGTTAACTATTGGCACATTTTTAACAGTGAATCTTTTCGGAAGACCAAATTTTAATTTCAAAGCCCGTGTGATCGATACCGAATCGACAACAGTTTCAACCGGTTTGTCTTTAATAAAATTAGTCGACGAGAAAGAAACGACAATAAATTTAAATGTCTACTGGGATACAATTTCATCTGATTCCCAAATCAATCATATTTTTCTAAGCCTTGGATTAATTAAATGGGAAGGTGCCGCTGATGCTGCTGCGATTAAGGCACTGGGATCCAGCTCATTCCAAACTGGATATGAAATTATTTTGGATAACTGGGATCGGTTTTTAGTTGGCCCAAATTACAACTTCGAGAAAAAAGCCCTAGGCGGATTTATTTCCTATATTTGGATTTATGATCGGTTTCATGTGCAGACTTCGGTGAATGCAACGGATATAACTCATTTGCGATTAGATCCAACCGACGGGTACTACGGCTTCGTTGATTTTTTCTGGAGATTTTAAATGGCGCAGTTTTTTGTAAGTTGTCCTTTAAATTTTGAAGAGCAGTTGGCAACAGAAATTCACTCGTTTTGGTTTGAAATGATGGACTTAGATGGCCAACCAACCCGTGAGCCTGTCCCTGAACTACAAACTGAACCTGGTGGAATTGAAATTAAATGCTCCGAGCATTTAGGTTATCAAATTAATTTTTTCTCAAAACTGGCACTGCGAGTCCTGATTCGTATTCATAAATTTCCAGCGCGCTTCTATGACCAGTTCGAGAAAGAAATGAAGGCATTGCCCTTAGCCAAGTGGAGCGATGAAAAAACTATTTCGATAAAAATTGAAACTGCAAAATCCAGATTAAACCACGAACGAAATTTAATTGAGGCTGCAACCCGGGCCTTCGCAGCTGCTGGCTACAAGTTAATTGACGGGGCGACACAAAGACTTTTTGTTCGCATCGTTAAAGATGTTGCGGTTATTAGTTTAGATACCTCAGGTGAGCATTTGCATAAGCGTGGGTACGCTCAGTTTCGTGGTGAAGCCCCGCTCAGAGAAAACTTAGCAGCCCTTATGGCGCAGCAACTGCAAACGCAGGGGGTTGATTTAAATCGGGTGCAGCTGTTGGATCCTTTTGTTGGTTCTGGAACAACACTTTTTGAAGCTGCGAGTTTTCATACTCCAAATTTTAAGAGAAATTTCTCGTGGATGCAGTTTAAGAATAAACCAAAAATTTTTGCCTCTGACACGTGGTCCAAAAACTTTCGTTGGATACAGTCGCGGCACGTTCAAGCATACGGAATTGATTGTGATCAAGATGCGCTGGAAAATGTAAAAGAGAATCACGTGCTGTTTGCGGAAACATTTCCTCAGTTAAAGTTAGATTTACGCACACTTTGTGACGACAGCACTGTGGTCGGTAAAGCCGATCTGGTTATTTCAAAACCCTGCTGGATTCTGTCAAACCCGCCCTACGGAGTGCGCCTGCGGCAGGGGTCAGTAGGACAAGCTTTTACCCATTTAGAAAGCCAATACGATGTGCACGGCGCCATTATACTGCATCCAGACAGCTTGCCGATTCACTTCAATAGGTTGCGATTAAGTTCACAATTAGACTTATCGAATCAAGGGCTTAAGATAAAACTCTCCGTATTCATAAAATAGACACTCCTGTATTTTTAACAGTCTCTGTTAGGATTTTGTTAGCTTCCTCGTTTTCATCAAGGGTTTGATGGACGAAATCGGCCGATATAGCTATAACCAGCAGGTCACAAGCGATGAGCTTTTCGAAAACTGTTGGAGAATTTATGATTAAAAAACCTGTGCTGGGACTTTGCCTTTTAACTTTAAGTTCACTCGTTTTTTCTTGTGCTCCAAAAGATGCCAAGCTAATCAGACCTGGTGACCAGGATCGTGTGGGAGTTCAATCTGCCGATGAAAATTTAAGGATGTCGTTTGTTGTTTTTGATAAACAAGTGGAAGCTTTGGTTCTAATTAAAGCATTACTTAATGGCCAGTATGCTGCTGCCAGCGGCGTTGAAGTGACGACGGTGAGTAGTGCGGGTGCAAAGGTACAAAAGACGCTAGCGATAAGAAATCAAGTTAAAGAAAATAATAATTTCATTCAAACCAGCAATGTGCAGTTAACCGCTGATCTTAAATTTGAACAAGATATCTTAGTGGCTGCGACTATTTATAATTATTTAGAGCAAGCAGATCTTTCAATTTTAGAAACTAAAAATCCAAATTCACAAATCAATTTTAATTCTCTCAAAAAGGTGATCACCTTAAAAAAAATAGGTGCGACCTATGTGATTGAGACTATGTCTTTGGATGAAATAGTGAATGGCAAGTTCACTGACATGTCGAAAATCACGTCGTCGATGACCTTGGTTTGGAATGGCGACGAAGCCACTTTGGGAGTAGGCACTCCAATCTCGAAAATCACTCTAAGTCGATTGAAGCTAGCACAGACAAAAAATGAAATTTCGCTAGCATCAACAGATGGCGGGTTGATTGTTGATCTTGCTGGAATTTGCTGGCAACTCAATGGGAGCTTAACTGTTGAGTCCGGAAAAAAAGATAAAGCTGGAAATCTTGAAAGATTTGTTTTTCAATTTGATAATTCCAATTTAAAAATTTTAGGTAAAAAGATCGAATCGGCATCGCTTGAGTGTGCGAATAGACCACCAGTGGATCTGAGAAAACTTCAGGGGGCTTTATGATCGGTTTAAAATTTGTAGTGCTTTTATTATTTTCCCAGAGCGTTGTGGCCCAGCAAGGCGCTGTGACTGCAAACCCGTCTCTGAATGAAAATTTACCAAAGGCATTTAGCGTTTCACTTTTTAGTTTAGGTGGTTTTAAAGACAAACAATTCCGCTCAGCTGATCCTTCGATGGAACTTTTTGATAACTATGTTTCTTTTAACTATAAAATCAACCGTGATTTTCGAATTTCTGCTAGGCCTGCTTTCGGCTACTCCACTGAGGGCAGAAATACATCGGGGAAAGAAGTAACTAGTAAAATTCGAACGCGAGATTTTTCATTGGTTGCTAAATTCAGCAATTTATTTGAAGACAGTTTGCCAGCGACTTTAGATCTTTCGAATTCCTTTCGGTTGTATTTGCCAACAAGTGATTCCTCTATTGAAAGTGGAATGATTGCACGACTACGCTACGAAATTGAAGGTCGCCAAAATTTTCAAAAATCAAATAGCTTTCGTTACTATGCAAAACCAAGTTACTATTTTCAGCGAACAACAGCGTTCTTAGATAATTCAGACCCTAAAAAGCCCAATCAAGTACGCACCACCAGCAAGCTGGATATTGAGCACGGTGGAGAATTCAGTTTCGGAGTGAATACGTATTTTTCTGCAAAACCGGGTTTTGAAATTCAAGAAAAGTGGTCCAACAGCTCCGAAGCAGAGAATAAGGAGGAATTTCACACGACGACGATCCGTACCGGCTTTGGCGTTGAAGTCAGACCCCATAGTGACGTGAACTTTACCGTAAGCATCGATAGCACTCGTGACTTAATTTCTACCGACAAACCAGCAGAAACTGGTTACACGTTGATGACAAACATCACCATGTACTAAAAGTCCTCGGCTAGCTTAAACACGCACGATTTATCATTCCAAATAAATTCGATTTCGCAGGCACGTAATGCGATCCCAGGACCTTTCCAAGG
>JAYUTU010000401.1:0-19142 GCA_043754975.1 Bdellovibrionales bacterium
GGTCACGGGCAGCTTCATGAATCTATAAAAGCGAATGCAAAAGTGAGCTATTTTGAAGGTCTGCATGCTAAGGATCTTTCGATGACCACCAAATTTTTAGAAAAAGTTCCTAGCGGCGGATTTGATTTAATCGTGATGGATGTTTCCTTTATTTCAATTACAAAATTAATGCATCACTTAAAAACATTTCTAAAAACAAACGGCGAATTTATTTTTTTAGTAAAGCCTCAATATGAATTAACAGCGAAAGAGCTTGATAAAAATGGAATTGTTAAAGACTCTAAATCATATCAGGTGGTGCAAGCTCGCATTGAACTAGAAGCTCGGCAGCAGTTTGGTCATGTTTTAAACTACTTTCCGTGCGATCTAGCTGGGAAAGATGGAAATCAGGAGTTTTTTATTTATGGTACAAAAGTTATTTAAATTTGTAAGCTGTCATCAGTTATTTTTTGCAGTTGTCTGCTTAGCGGTTTCAGGCTGTGCACTGCGCAGTCCAAAGCCTACGGGGACAGTGAAGACTCCGATCATTATACGGGAAATGGAAATTCAGAAACCAGATGAAGCTAAACCAGAGGACTCTTCCGCATCGACAGTGACACCGCCGGTGGGCTCGCAGCAATCGGCACAGGCCGTCTCATTGCCAAAATTCGGGTTTATATTCTCGGGGGGCGGAGCTAAGTCTTGGGCGCACATCGGAGTGCTCAAGGAGCTGCAGAAATTGAAGTGGCCTGTTAGCGCTGTTGCAGGCATGGAATGGGGCGCTGTTGCCGCTGCCTCATATGCACAAAATCTCTCAGCGAATGAAGTTGAATGGGAAATGTCGAAATTAAAAGATTTTTCTAAATGGGAGCTTTTCCTAAAAGCTGCGTTTGCAAAAAAGATGACTGCAGATTTAAAAATACCATTTGTCTGTCCGTCATTAAACGTAGCCAAGCAAACCGTTTTTTTATTGAATCGAGGTCAGCTAGACCAGCTCCTTCCGTTTTGTATAGCAGCCCCATCATTGGTAAAACCAATCAACCAATCGGTAGCCCTTATGACAGACATAACTGCTTTAGCGCTGCATCTCAAAGCGTCTGGAGCGTCAAAAATTATTTTGATTAATGCATTGGCTCAGGGTACGAAACGTTCCTTTGTGAAGGACTTTGAAAGCTCAGACAACGTGCTTTGGGTAGAATCAGCTGCCTTGATGGCGAAGAAGCCGACCGGAGTCGATGATGTCATTGACTTAAAGCTAGATGATTACGGGATCAGTGACTTAGATAAACGGCGCGAGATCGTAGCCAAAGGCAGCGAATTAAGCTACACTCAGTTGAAGAAGTTGGCCGAAAAATACGGTCTTTAACGAAGCGAAAGAGCACAGACTATGAGAAAACCAACAGAAAATCCGGAAATTTTTAAACGGCGCCGTAAAAAAGTAATGGCAAATCTTAACGGAGCAGCATTAATTGTGGCGGCTCACCCTGAGCAGTTACGAAACGACGACGTTCAACATTTCTATCGTCAAGATTCTAATCTGTACTATTTGACTGGTTTCGAAGAGCCCGAAAGTTTTTTGGTTTTACGTCCAGGAAAAAATCCTGAATCTGTTTTATTTGTTCGACAAAAAAATGTTGAACGAGAAACGTGGGATGGATTTCGCTACGGACCTGAAGCTGCTAAAACTGAATTCTTAATGGACGCTGTTTATCCCATTGAAGATTTCGCAAAGCAATGTGTTGAGCTTCTAAAAGGCTTCGAAGACGTTTACTACCGCCAACACAAAAATAAAGATGCAGATCAAATTGTTGAGACTGTACTGCTGGATTTAAAGCGTGCTTATGGTCGATCAGGTTACGGCTTATTATCAGTGAAAGATGCAGATACCTTTTTAGGAGAGCATCGACTTCGAAAAGATGAAGATGACATTGCAAATTTAAAAAAGGCCTGCCAAATTTCAGCTGAGGCTCATGTTGCCGCTATGAAATTTACGAAGCCCGGAGTGACCGAGCGACAGGTGCAAGCCGTACTGGCTTACAATTTCTACATGAAAGGTGCCGCTCGAGTCGGTTACCCGTACATTATTGCCTCTGGAAGTAACGCCACAACATTACATTACAATTTTAACGATCAAGTTTGTAAAAAAGATGACTTACTGCTGATCGATGCTGGTGCTGAATACAATTACTATACTGGCGACATCACACGAACGTATCCAGTCAGCGGAAAATTTACAGCTGCTCAGAAAAAAGTTTATAATGGTGTTTTGACGATTCAAAAGGAATTAATTGCGTATTTAAAGCCAGGTATATTTTTTAAAGATCTGCACGAAATGGCTGCTGATCGCTTAACAGATTTAATGTTAGAACTTGGGTTGGTTTCGGGCCGCAAAGAAGATGTGATTAAATCAAACCAGCACAAAAAATATTATCCGCACGGAGTCGGCCACTGGCTTGGTATGGATGTACACGACTCTGGACTTTATTTTATAAAAGGTGAACCCCGCCCGATTGAAGCCGGCATGTGTTTTACGATCGAGCCAGGCTTGTATATCCCAACAAATGACATGTCAGCGCCAGCAGAGCTCCGTGGAATTGGAGTGCGTATCGAAGATGATATCGTGATGACTGCAAATGGCTGCGAAGTCATGACTTCAGCAGTACCCAAAGAAATTTCAGAAATCGAAAGCATCGTTGGAACTGCTGTCTAAGCAGTTCTGAAAGCCTATTTATTTCAGATTAATGCTTTCTTCTTTACGAAGATTACCAGTTTTTACATCCACGAACTGAATTTGTGCCACTAACGGTGCTGTTGAATCGGACTCATCAGCAAAAAGCCTGATGACCACATAAAAATCAGAATTTTTATCCTGCATCACTTTGAGTTTTTTAATTTGGGAAATTTCAGTCTCAAAAGTAGTCGACAATCCAATTATTTCCACACGTTCGGGCTTTTGAAATTTCAACAAGTAATTTTTTAGCACTAACGCTTTTGATGAGGCTACATCCGCATTGATTTCCGGATTCACGGCTTTGTCTTTAAAAATCAGGCTCAGACCTAAAACAACCATGGCGATGATTATAAATTTGAAAAAAATATTTGATTTCTGACTCATACAAACCTGTGTCTCATCCAGTGATTGGCTTCAGCAATTTTCATCAATTCATTTTCAGACTGAAACAGCTTATCATCCCGCGAAGCGGCACTAACTGCTAGCTGAAGATGCGTGGCTGATTTTAAAAGTTCTGTATCGCCAGTTGAATTTCCGCTAGCAAAAAAAGGCCGCACTCCGCCGGTGTGTTTTAACAGGGCCTCTACTTTACCTTCTTTGTATGTGGCTGGGTAAATAGCCTCTGTAGTAACAATTCCATTGGTGATTTTGGTTTCTATGCCAATAACATTTTGATCCGTTAAGCCAAGAGCTCGAGCTCCGGGCTCCACAGCCCATCGGATGGATGCAGTGACAATGTAAACTTTGACTTCATTTTCTAGAAAATAATTTATTAATTTTTTTTGTTCAGAAAATATTGGGACTGGTTGAATTGAATTAAAAGCCTCTTGGCTCCAGGCACGGACGCTTTCAATAGGCTTCGACGCATTAATCTGTGCAAGCCAAAGGTAAGCCGGCCGCGGATCATCATTTATTTTTTTCATATCCTGATAGTGCTGCCACGGGTTTGCTGGAAGATCGACACACTTTTGATCTATCTGATAATTAAAAAAATTTTCACCAAGATCCGTGTCCCAAACTGTACCGTCAGCATCAAATGCCGCATAAAGTGGAATGTTTTTCTGTTTTAAATCAGCTATCGTTTGCTTGATCTGACTCCAGTAGTGGTCGGGGTAGGGTTTATAATTCATAGTTATATGCTAGTCCTTAGCACTGTGATTTGTCATCAACCGTTTGTGCTGATTTGTAACCGGATTGCTGCGCTTTAGCTTGTTATCATCCTGAAGTTAAGTTGAAATAAAATAATGAAATTGGCCAATGAAAACATTCACTACCGTATCGCTCAGCTTGCTGACCTTGAAGCAGTTTATGATTTTGAGTTTAACTTAAAATTTTCTGGAATTGAGGATGAATACGAACGCCAGATGGCTGTATGGAGCTCCGCATTTCGAAAGGAAGCCCTAGAACACTATTTAAAAACGGGCTGGAGTTTTGTCGCCTTGAATAAGGAAAATGAAATTCAGGGATTTTTTCTAGGCCAAGCTTTACTTTTTTTTGATCATCAGACACAGACACTTTGGGTTGAATATCTCAGTGGTAGAGATACCGAGATCCAGACAGAACTTGTCGATATTGCCTATCGCCTAGCACGAGAAAAGCATTTGCAGCGTGTTCTTGTTGCAGAAGCAGTGCAAAAACTAAATTTAAATAAATCGTTTCCATTTCAAAAGTGGGAGCGTTCGGTGCAGTTTCTTAAGACAACAAAATAGCTTGAAGCAGCATAACGCTGAGGAGCCCCGTGAAAGACTTTTCTTTTGAAACAAGAACTGCAAATTTAAAAAAATTAGAAAACCAAAGCTTTGATGTCGTTATTATTGGCGGAGGTATTACTGGTGCAGGCGTGGCTCGAGATGCAGCCGGCAGAGGATTAAAAGTTGCCCTGGTTGAATCCAATGACTTTGCGTACGGGACTTCATCACGTTCAAGTAAATTAGTGCATGGTGGAATTCGTTATTTGGAAAATATGGAATTTAACTTAGTTTTTGAAGCCCTATCCGAACGAACACGGCTTTTCGAAATTGCTCCGCATTTGGTTCATCCTTTACGATTCATGATTCCTATTTTTAAAGATAGCCGTGTCGGCATGTTTAAAATGGGATTAGGTATGATTCTGTACGATGCACTCTCATTATTTCAAACTCCAGAGGTCCATCAGCGACTAAATGCAAAACAAACTGAGCAGCATATCCCCATCATTAAAAATTCAAATCTAAGCGGCTCTTTTATTTATTCAGATGCCTATATGGATGATGACCGCCTAGTTCATGAAACTTTGCGTGCAGCCAATGAGGACAACGCTGTATGTCTGAATTATACAAAAGTTTTAAGTTCTGATTTTAATTCCGCAAACCAGGTTCAGGGACTGCACGTTCAAGATTTGTTAACGATGAAAAAATTTTTTATCAAAGCAAAACATGTCATCAGCACAGTGGGTCCGTGGACGGATTTAGTCGGTGAAACACTCGTCAATGACTGGAAGCGTTTGTTACGACCAACAAAAGGAATTCACTTAACCTTGCACAAAGACCGATTACCACTGTCGAGTGCAGTTGTCATGGGAGCTCAGGAAAGCTCGCGTATTGTATTTGCAATTCCTCGCCATGAAATGGTTATTATTGGAACTACAGACACAGATTTTACTGGCGATCCTGCGGATGCAGTCGTCGTTGCCGACGATGTTCGTTACTTACTGCAAATAGCGAATGAATATTTTCCGGGTGCTCATCTAACTGAAAAAGATATCCTTTCAAGCTACGTGGGGGTGCGTCCGTTAGTTCACGATGGTTCAGCGAGCGAAGGCAAAACAAGTCGTGAACATACAATTATTTCTGACCCTCGCGGCTTCACTTTTGTAGCTGGCGGTAAATATACAACCTACCGGCTGATGTCAGAGCAAATAGTAGATTTGGTTTTAAAAAAATGGCCAGTCGAAAAAAAATCAGTGCTGAAGCGATGCCATACCTTTGAGGCCTTAAATAAGTATACGACGGCAGATGCCTATCATGCTGCAAAATTAAGTGTAGACAAAAACGATGATCGATTAGTTTGGTTAACAGAGCGTTATGGGGCAGAAGCCTTTGAGATTTTAAAGGCTTTTGGTGAACACAATTCAGTGTGGCAGTTAGAAGCGTATCAGGCTATTTACAAAACGATGTGTATGAATCTGGTTGATTTTTACACGCGTCGTGTGCCGCTAATGCTTGCCTATAAAGACCATGGTTTAAGTCTTATCGAAGAAATAGCCGAGGTATTTAAGGCAGAGCTTGGTTGGTCAAACGAACAAACACGACAAAAAATAGAAGAACTGCATCAGTATATAGCCAGCGAATTAGCATGGCGCAAAAATTTTTAATTCTGAATCTTTGAACCGAGCATCAGAGTTCAGCCAGTGGAGCACACGCCGTGGATTCTGTATGAATCGCATTTTATCCGAAATAAGACAGTGGCTAGAGCATTTCCCCATTAGAATTTGTATCGAGCTGTAGGGGTACTGGTCGGCTCGTTCGCAAATTCCGGCCTGCACGGGATTATTATAAATATATTTGTAGGAATTTAAGTACTGCGCAAGATTTGTAACAGGTTCGCAGTACACGCTATGGTCAGATTCATTCGATAGCTTGATTCCGATTTCATCACAAAAAAAGTTTTCATTATTATCTGCGACTCCAATGAGTAAATGAAAATGAGTATCCATCATCACCAAAGCCTGCAGTTCTACATTGTACAAAACAGCACACTTATAAAGACTGCGTTGCAGGTAGGACCAGTCCAGACTTTTAAAATAGCCTGTTGTCTTAAACGGAACATTGAGATGAAAAAAAGTTGTCGATTTTTTAAATGCACTTGGTTTCATGTTCAGTGGTAAATGCAAAAAAAAATCCCCGTTTACACGTAAGCAAACGGGGCCTAGAAACTTATTAAAATCGACTGCCGGACAGCTAGATCATTGATTTTGTCAGATCACGAACTTTTTTAGATGCAAAGTTTTCTGAAACAAATGTCCAGTTGATTTGGCTCCAGAAAGTTTCCAAATATTTTTGGCGCGCATTACGGTAATCAACATAATAGGCGTGCTCCCAAACATCAGCTACCATCAGCGGGACTGGTCCGTTGCCAGTAAATGGCACAGCTGCATTCGAAGTTGATACTAATGAAAGCTTCCCAGCAGCATCTGAACAGAGCCAGATCCAGCCGGAACCAAATGTTTTCATTCCACCATCGACAAACTTAGCTTTTAGCTCATCGATGCTGCCGAAATCACGATTAATCGCTTCTGCTAAAGCCGTAGAGGCTTGGCCGCCTTGGCCAGTGGCCGCAATATTAAACCAATAAAAAGTATGATTCCAAGCCTGAGCTGAATTATTGAATATGCCTGCCGAAGACGATAGGACGATTTCTTCTAAAGATTTACCCTTCAGTGACGCGTCGGTTTCCATAAACTTGTTTAAATTGTCGATATAGGCTTTGTGGTGCTTGTCGTAATGAAAGTTCATTTGTTCTTCGTTAAATAAAGGCGCCAGTGCTGACTTTGCATAGGGTAATTGTGGTAATTTGAACATCAAATTCTCCTGGTTAGTTGTTTAACATTTTTTTCACGAACGTCGGCAGAGTAAAAGCTGAAGCGTGAAGGTCTTCATTGTAATATTTTAATTCCTTTTTATTCACAAAATCTTGGGCCATATCCTTTTTAAAATCTTTAACCGGATGATATTGTCCGTTAACGGCCATTTGAATGCTCCACATGCCTGACGGGTACGTTGGTGCATGGAACAGCATCGTATGAACTTGTGCTGGAGAAAATACTTTTTTCAAGCATGCGTTTAATTCAACAAAAGTTTCTGAATGAAACATAGGTGATTCGCCTTGAGTTACTAAAACTCCATTCGTCTTAAGCGCCTTTTTACAGTTATCATAAAAGCTGGCAGTAAATAAACCCTCAGCAGGCCCAGCCGGGTCAGAGCCATCAACAATAATCACGTCGAAAGATGCGGGCTTGGCTTCACTAATAAATTTTATGCCATCACCAATAATTAGATTAACTTTGGGATTTGAAAAATCGCGCGCAATTTTTGGTAAGTGCTGTTTACAGGCCCGAACAACGGCTTCATCGATTTCTACCATGGTCACTTTTTCTAAACCTGGGTATTTACAAACTTCACGAATTGTTCCGCCGTCTCCGCCACCAATAACTAAAACATTTTTAGCAGCACCCGAAACTGATTCAAACGCCAACATCGCGGGATGAGTGATCATTTCATGGTAATGGTATTCGTCGCGCTCAGTGCACATGACCATATCGTCGATGGCCAACATTTTTCCATAAGACGTTGAGTCCAAAATACGCACGCGCTGAAATTCATTTCGTTCATCAAAAAGAACTTCGCCTGTATAGCGTAGTGACAGGGCTTGATCTTCGTCTTTATCAGTGAACCAAACATTGCGATTAATTTTATAACCTTTTTTGTAATCAATTTCTTCGGCATCATTCGGTTTAACTTTTAAGGCATCACCTTTTTTAATGACGTAAGTCGATCCACGATTCATTTCCAAAGCCGAATAAGAAGCTTCGAATGCTTTTTTTAAATGTTCAAAAGAAACCCAAGGATCTACTGAATCACCACACGTGAACAAATCAACTGCGGCGTAACGATATTCGGGCCACGTGTGAATTGCTAAATGGCTTTCTTGAATAACGACGACACCAGAAACTCCATAGGGCGAGAAATGGTGAAAGGTTGAATTGATCACGGTTGCACCTGCAATTTGCGCAGCTTCAACCATGGCATTTTCAATTGCGGCCACGTCATTTAATACGTCAGCTTTGCAATTCATAAACTCTACTAATATGTGTCTTCCAAGGGCTTTCATAGGGGGTCAAAATAGGGCCATTAGCTTTAGGGGGCAACTATTTTTTCAGAATATAGCGGATTATAAACGTGCTTGGAATTTAAACAGTTTGAATTTCAAAACAATGGTGAATTTTTTGATCATGAAAATCGATGGGAATTGTCTGTTGGGTGATGTTTTTTACTCTGTATTTTTCAGTCACACCGGGTGCGATTTTAAAGTCTCGCTTATTATTCGAGAAATAAAGGGTTCCGCCGGGCTTCAGCAGAGGCATAACGTTACTCAGCAGGCTTTCTTGATCGCGCTCGACTTCGAAGGTGGACTCCATCTTTTTTGAATTTGAAAATGTAGGCGGGTCTAAAAATATCGTATCAAAACTAGCCTTAAAATCAGGGCGGTCCTTTAAAGTCTTTATAAACTCTAAAACGTCTTCTTCAAAGAAGAAGTGATTCTTTAAATCGATTTTATTCAGTTTAAAGTTATCCTGGGCCCATTCCAGGTAGGTTTTTGACATATCAACACTGTAGGTCGAAGCCCCCCCAAGTGCTGCCATTACTGAAACGGTGCCCGTGTAACAAAAAAGATTGAGAAACTTCTTACCAGTCTGCTTTTTAGAGAATAAATAACGCAGGGGTCGGTGATCTAAAAACAAACCAGTATCTAGGTAATCCCATAAATTAATATACAGCGGGACACCATTTTCTTTTACGATAATCTTTTTATTTTCTGTCCCCAGCTTTTGGTATTGATCTAAGCCTTTTTGCTGCCGCCTTTGCTTAAAAATAATTTGTTCGTCATTCACTTTAAAAATACTTTGAAGTGCGGCAATCAATAACGGCAGATGATTTTTTTCTGCATCGATACGCTCTGATTTATCGTGAACAACAAAATAGTCTTTGTATCGATCCACTATGAATGGAAACTCAGGAATATCCCGGTCATAAAGCCTGTAGGCTTCGATCTGATGTTTTTCAGACCAAGATTTCAGTTTAGCAAAATTTTTCTGAATTCTATTTTCAATCATGTTGACTGAACTGTCGTGGATTTAACTCAAATTGTCACTGAAATTGGCCTTAGTGTTACGACGAAAATCGTCACTTAATTTGACAGTCAGATAATTTTTACCCAGGCAAAAAATGACATCTTCTCAGAACTTTTGAATGTGTTAAGACTGCAGCTTGTCATGGGGGATTTCATGAATCAGTTTAAGCAGCCGTTACTTACTGTCCTAGTTATTTTTGCAACTGCGTATGTGATTACCGTCGTAGGTTGTGCACCAGCAGGTGAGGATCTACAGGCAAAAACTCCACGTGTAGATTCGACCGAGCAGTCCGGTAGCGCCACAGCCGAGCGCGTAAATCAGGTACCTATTGATCCAAAAACGATGCGCGAATGCACAAACGAAGAGTTCTCAGCCCTGGTATCTTGGGGAAGTGCAGTGGATACAGCAAATGAAGCTATCGAAGAGCTAGGTACGGAAAAAAATTGGAAAAAAAGTTCGAACATTATTTCTGCAGCAGTTTCTGCAAAATCAAAATGTGATGCCGTACAACCGTATCATTACGCTAAACCGTGCAAAAAAACGTCAGCTACTCTATTACAAACAAAAGTAAAGGGTTACGACGCCAACAGAATTAATCAACGGTGTGAATTGTCTCGAAAGTATTTAGCTAAATTTAAAGTTGAGGCTCCAAAAGTTATAGAGCCAAAACCAGATGTTATCCAAGAGCCAAAAACTCCACCAGTTGTTGCCCCGACCCAACCGGACACAGGTGCTAGTTCAGGGTTAAGAGCGTGTTCGGCTGATGAGTTTACAAAAATTAAAGCCTGGAGATCAGCACTAGATATAGCGAATATGAACATTGCAAAACTTGGATCCCAAGCCAATTGGAAATATGAAGCGAGTGCTGTGGGTTCTGCAGCAGCTGCAACCAAAGCGTGCGAAGCACTGAGTCCTTATCACCAAACAAATCCGTGTCAGCGAACATTTACTCATGAAAAAACAAAAATGGCGCAAACAAAAGTTTACAGTGGTGAAAATCTGCGTGAGCAGTGCCAAGCGGCGCGACTTTACACATACGATTTTGCGCAAAGATCTGAAAGCCTCATTGTTCCAACTGCAAAACTATACCTGGATGGATCGGCATTCGCTAACCAAGCCATTGAGGTCGGTTCGCTCGATGTAAATATCGGCGAGCAGTGCTTAGTTAGTAATTTGACTTCAAGCCGCGTTTCTTACAGCGCGGGCCAACAGATTTTATTAACGGTGGCACGTGTGTACCCGCCGCAAAATTCAGACAACGGTGGATTGCAGATGTTTGTTTTTGAAACTGAGCAAGGGATCAAAGTGGAATGCTACGGCGTTGACTACCCGGACGTTAAAACCAGTAAATCCGAAGTTGTTCGATTACTGAAGGCTAAGAATACAAATTTAACTTTACGTTATGAACTGAACTAGAAAACCTAGTGCAGCGCTTTAACGATGGCCCGAAAATAATCGGGCATTTCGTGTCGCGGGTACCAAGCTAACGCGATCTTAAAATCATAAAAGTAATCTGTACCCAGCTTTGTAAGCTGGGTTCTTTTAATTAAGGACTCGGCAAACTGTTCGGCCAAGACCGAATAGCCAATACCATCACAAACCATCGAGGCCAAGGCATCTGTGTTGTTGGCGTAATGGCGCTCTGTGCGCGCTTTAGATTTTAATTTGTATTTTTCAAGTAAATTGAAAGTCATCTGGTCTTTTGCATCAAAATCAATAATAGATTCAGTCTGTAAGATTTCTGGAAGTAAGCGCCTCTTCCATGAGGCTGGGCCATAAAGACAGTATCTTTCGGCCTTTAATATTTTTGAGTCCATTTCGCGCGTGACGTGATGATGCTCTAATAGCGCGAAATCACAGTCGCCACTTTTTAATTTATCAGTATTGCTGTCCACGTCCGATAAATCATATCGAAAGCGCAGCAGGGGATAGTCTTTAAGTATAGAATTTAAGATGGGAATGACCCGTGATCGCAAAATACTTGATGGTCCACAGATGCTAACTTCGATGATGCTGTCTTTTGCTGCCCTTTGGATCTTTGAAAGGGTCATTCCCTCAATGTCTAAACTACTTTTCACAAAGTGCAGAAGGGCTTCACCTTCTGTAGTTAACTTCATGCCCTTTCGGGATCGTATAAAAAGAGTTGTCTTCAACTGTTTTTCTAGCGACCTAATGCGCTGAGTGACTCCGGTCTGAGTCAATCCCAAAATTTTCGAAGCGTCTTGGACAGTGCCCTTACGAACAACGGCCCAAAACGCTTCTAGGGTGGGGCTAAGTAAACTCATTTGTAGTCATAGATTAATGTTAATTATGAATTATACAACATTTAAGTTTCTCTTTAGATTCCGCGCGACAGAGTTACCAACATGCAGAATGTGGAAAACAGGGTGGCACTATAAATAAAATTTGCATGTGGATAGTGTTGTGAGGATTGGGGATAACCAATCCTCGAAGAAAAAGACTCTAAAACAGTTTATTTGTACTGAATAACATCTTTAGATTCAAAACGAACTTTTTTTGCTGCCTGGTATTTGTCATCGATTGATCTGTATCCCGCGGCGATTGCGGCGACCGTCTTGTAGCCAGTGCCCTCTAGATTAAGAACCTTGTCGTAACCGACGGGATCTAAACCCTCCATCGGTAACGTATCAATTTCCATCATAGCCGCAGTTGTCAGAAACGTACCCATGGCAATGTAGGTTTGGCGCTTAGCCCAGCTTGCGATATCTTGTGAACCTGGGCCTGTGACTAAATCACCGATCATCATTTTTTTATAGCCATCTAAACTGGCTGGATCAGTCCCACGAGTTTTTGCAGTTTGCTGAATAAATTTTTCGATATGGGCTTCATCCATTTTTTCTTTATACGTTAGCACTATAAAATGCGAAGCCTCAGTCACAGGAGTTTGACCCCACGAGAGCGGTAGCAGGGCTTGTCTTAATTCGGATTTCTGTACCACAAGAAACTTCCACGGCTGTAGCCCGTAGGATGAGGCCGCTAACCGCAGAGATTCAGCTAAAGTATTCCAGTCGCTTTCACGAATTTTTTTTGTTGGATCAAATTTTTTACAAGCGTAACGCCAATTTAAATGTTCTTGAATAATTTGGTTGTCGATACGGCTCATACTAGCTCCTGTTGCAGTAAATTACTTGGTGTCGAAGGCTGAGCTTACAAATAATGATTTTGTATGCATCGAGATATTAGTTTGTTTGACTGCAGCGACCCGCCAAAAATAGCGCTTACCAGTCTCAGCGTTAGGAAAATTTAGTGCTGTTCCTTTGGCCCAATAGTCATTAAGTAAAATCCATTTAAAATTTGGATCGGTCGCTACTTGAACGTGATAATTTGTGGCTCCAGCAGTTTCAGCCCACTGCAATTTTACTGTTCCGGCAGGCAACATAGTAAGAAATTTTGGCGATACTAAAGTTGTTAACAGTGGACGAGCACTTTCGGCTGGGTTTTTCTGTTTTTCTGGAAATAATGAATTCATTTTTTCTGATAAATCACCGTGACCGCTGCCATGTCCGGCGCCAGCTTTTGCTCCTTCGGCGATAGACTCAATCGTTAAGCTCATGGCTAAAATAAATACAAACAGGGCGACAACTAGCTTCATAAAAGCTCCTTTAATTTCAGTAAGTTATAAACCTAATTCGCACCCATGAATTTTTCAACAAAGATCACAATTGCTGGTTGTGCATCATAGACTTCTTTGCTACATGTTTTGGCAGGGTTTTACGGGTAATCGCTGCCAATCTTAGAAATAAGTGCGGGAGAGGAAAGTCCGAGCTTCAAAGAGCAGCACATGGGGTAACTCCCCTCGGCCGTAAGGTTAGGAACAGTGGAACAGAAAGAATATCCAAGGCTATGAGCCTGATTTCGGGAACGGGAGAAATCAGGGGAGTCGGTGGAGTGAAAACAGCCAAACTCTGTGCGAAGCAAGATCAAATAGGGAAGCGCAATCGTTGAAAGTTTTTTGCAAAAAGAATTTTTAGAGATTTAACGGCGGCTCGCCGAAGACTTCCGGGTCAGATCGCTTGAATGTGCAAGTAATTGTACATCTAGAGGAATGATTACCAACTTACCGGCGGAATGTGGGAACAATGGTAGGTAACAGAACTCGGCTTACAGTAAAACCCTCCCATCTTTTTTTCTCGTTTGAATTTTTTGAACACGCCATAACGCTGAGTTTAAATTATCAACGACATGAATGACATAATTTAACTATACCAAATGCTTAGCGAAACTATTTCCGCTTTTTGGCCAACACGAAAAGCTCTCGGCCCTGTCTTGATTCTATCGACAGGCGCCACCGGCTCCAAAATAAAAAATGAAAGTACTTTTCTAAGTGTTTGCGGACTTCCCATTCGGTTGTACCGAATGGTGGGCCCACACGTTTTTCCATCACGAAAAAAATAGCGAGAAGTTGACCTTGTTCATGCAGCATGCGGCGCCATAGGCGCACCATTTCATTGCGTTGATCTGGCGGAATGGCACAAAAACACGTGTGCTCAACGACGATATCAAACGAATTGTTCCACTCTTGTGGTAAATCAAAAATGTTAGATTCGTGAAAAATTAAATTTGGTAGATGACCATATTTTTCTTTGCCCCGCCTGATACCTTCTTTTGAAAAATCCACAGCTGTCACAACGTGGCCCACTTCGGCAAACAAAGCGGCATCGTGTCCTTCACCGCAACCCAAAACTAAAATGCGCGATTTAGGTAATTTTAGTCGTTGTAACATATCGACAAAGACGGGTGACGGGGCAGCTAAATCCCAACGTGGTTGGCCTTCTTTTGTGTACACGTCAGTCCAGTAATCTGCTTTTTCAATTTTAGGCGTGTCGATGTAATAGGGTGGGGTTGGTATATAATTATTTTTAGCAACAAAACCTTCGTCATCAAAAGAATCACACATATCGAAAAGCTGTTCTTGGGCTTTTGCTGTTAATACGAAAGGTGCACCACTGGTTGTCATGCCATTAAAGCGGTCCCATGGATCAACAGACCATTTTTTTTCTTCTGCTAAAAATAAATTATTTGTGCTTGTTTGCAGGTAAATTTTTGCGTCCTTAAATTCGACGGCAATGACTTGTAAAGGATGGTCAAACGATTCGACGATGTAGGTTTCGTCTTGATACTCGGTGGTTAATAAATAATTTTCGGCTAATTTAATATTCTGATGAACTTCAAGAATTTCAGAAATATTTTTAACAGTTTCGTCGGATTCAGGATCCAGAAAAATTTCTCCATTTTCACTGATTGAAAGAAATTTTTCGGACATTTACTGCGTCGTTTTTTCTGTCATTGGAGCAGTAGCAGGGACAGCTGGTGTTTCATTTCCGTCTGAACTGATAACTGTGCCTTCGCGAAATTCTATAGAGTTAGAATCGGTTTTAACGGACTGAATGACCCATTTCTGCACATTTGGATCTTCAGAAAGGCTGCGATTTAAAATAGCTTGGCCAGATATAGTTTGTTCAGATTTTTCCGCATCTTCTAAGGTATCAGTAAATTTATAGGCAAAATACGCCTTAATTTTATTGTCGTCTAATTTTTCAGTATAGATTTTATTAAGTTCAAAATTTGTTGAGTTTGGTCTTTTTGCCTTCACAGCATCTTCAATTAACATGGCCATTTTGCTTTGAATTCCAGCATGAACGTCCATACCAATTGTGTTTTTTGAAGTCAGTAAGCTCCATGTCCAAACAAAAGCCGCTACAAAGATAAAAAAGCTAATTAACTTCATCATAAAATCTCCTGACTAACCACGTTGTCTAAACCTATTCGCCTGATGTGACAACATAAGTTCATCATGCTAGCGTCGAATTAACAAGAAATTACGTCCTTTTTAAGGGGCTTAAAAAAGCAAAAATCGGAATATAAAAATGGCTACTCTGAAGAGTTTTAATTTAAAAAACGTAAATATAAAAGCAGGCCAGGCCTATAAGCAAAAATTAAAAGAGTTTAAGACTTGGGCGCAAGTTAAGAGCCCAAAAGTCATTCAGCCAGCACTGAGCTATACGTTGGGCTGGCTTTCGCCCGAGCTTTTAGGAACTGGTTTTCGTATGCTTGAGATCTCTGATTTTGAAATAAAAGCCACAGTGCCATCCGATCCGATGAATGTAGATGCGTCGCGCGAATTGCATCAGGGTTTAGTGTTAAACGCAGCATTAGAGTTAGCAAAAACTTTTATTAACCGGCACTTGGAAGAAAATTTTTATCAAATTAGTGCCAGTGAAATAAAAATTTCAAAAAAGCAAAAGTGGAACGAAAATATGCATCTTTTTTTACGGTCCGATGAAAGCACAATGGATGATTTTTTCTCGTCGTTACAGAAGGATAAAAAAGCACAAATTCAACTGACGATTCGTTTGCAACAGGAAGCGAATAAAAAAAGTGATACCATCGACCTTAAACTTATCTGCGATTCTGTCGCTTTATTAGATCCGAAAGCCTAACATGATTTTAGAAACTCACATTGACACCCAATCGGCAGAATTTAAAAAAAATAAGAGCGCGCTACTGGCTCAGGTAAATGAATGGCACCAGAAGGTCGAACTGGCAAAGGCCGGCGGCGGAGCGGACGCTTTAAAAAAACATAAAGCTCGTGGTAAATTAACGGCACGCGAACGTATTAACGGATTGTTAGACCCAGGCACTTCATTTTTAGAATTTTCGACTTTAGCAGCGCACGACATGTACGACGGGCAAGCGCCTGGCGGTGGAATCGTCACTGGCATCGGTGTTATTGAAGGTACTGAATGTATCGTCGTCGCCAATGACGCCACTGTAAAGGGTGGAACTTATTTTCCGATGACGGCAAAAAAACATTTGCGTGCGCAAGAAATTGCTATGGAAAATGGATTGCCATGTATTTATTTAGTCGATAGCGGTGGAGCTTATTTGCCGTTGCAGTCTGAAGTTTTTCCTGATCGAGATCATTTTGGACGTATTTTTTATAATCAAGCTCGAATGAGTGCTATGGGCATCTCACAAATATCCGTTGTCATGGGCTCGTGCACTGCAGGTGGTGCTTATGTGCCATCAATGAGCGATGAAAACGTTATTGTAAAGGATAATGGAACAATATTTTTAGGTGGTCCACCTTTGGTTCGTGCAGCGACTGGAGAAATCGTCGATGCCCAGGATTTAGGTGGGGCTACAACTCACTGTGAAATTTCTGGGGTCACAGATCATTTTGCTGATGATGATTTACATGCATTAGAAATAACTAGATCTATCGTTAAACATTTAAATAAACGCAAACAGGTGCAGCTAAAAACAAGACCCATCGAGCAGCCATTGTATGCTGCCGAAGAAATCTATGGAGTTTTGCCAGCTGATGCACGCATTCCGTTTGATATTCGGGAAATTATTTCTAGAATCGTGGATGGCTCTAGTTTTCACGAATTTAAACCACTTTTTGGAAAAACATTAGTGACTGGTTTTGCCCATATTTGGGGTATGCCTGTTGGAATCATTGCAAATAATGGAGTTCTTTTTAGTGAGAGCGCGCAAAAGGCAGCTCATTTTATTCAACTCTGTGAACAGCGTGAAGTTCCGCTTATTTTTCTGCAAAATATTACTGGCTTCATGGTTGGAAAAAAATATGAACATGAGGGCATTGCAAAACACGGAGCGAAGATGGTGATGGCTGTATCCACTGCGCGTGTGCCTAAATTTACTGTGGTTATTGGCGGCTCCTACGGTGCGGGAAATTATGGTATGTGTGGCCGCGCTTATCAACCCCGCCAAATGTGGATGTGGCCAAATGCTCGCATCAGCGTTATGGGCGGCGAACAGGCTGCAAATGTTTTGCTAACTGTAAAATTAGATCAGCTAGCCGCTAAAGGACAGACCCTGACAGCGACTGAGCAAGCTGAATTTAAACGTCCGACACTAGAAAAATTTGAAAGCGAGAGCTCGGCGTATTATGCAACTGCGCGCATTTGGGACGATGGCATTATTGATCCTAAAGATACACGCATGGTTTTAGCTCTTGGTATTTCTGCAAGCTTAAACAAAGACTGGGGCCCAAAAACACAGGGTGTATTTAGGATGTGATATGAAATTTTTGAAAATTGAAGATGATCGTGATTTTAAAATCGTCAAATTAAACAGACCCGATCTGAAAAATGCATTTCATCCGGAAATGATCGCTGAGATCACTGAAGTTTTTAAGCAATTTAATTTAGACAAGCAAATAAAGGCAGTCATTCTTTTTGGTGAAGGGTCTGCGTTCTGTGCTGGAGCTGATTTGAACTGGATGAAAGAAATGGTTAAATACACGGTACCAGAAAATCTCAAAGATTCTGAAAAATTATGGCAGATGTTTGAAGCTATCCAGCACTGTGAGCGGCCCGTTATTGGCGTGGTACACGGCGCAGTTTTCGGTGGTGCTATTGGATTAGTGGCCTGTTGTGATTATGTTTTTGCAGAAGAAAAAACTCAGTTTTGCTTCAGTGAAGTAAAGCTAGGGTTAGTGCCAGCAGTTATTTCTAGCTTCCTTTTACGGAAAGTGGCTGATGCCTATATTCGTCCCCTCATGTTATCGGCCGAAGTTTTTTCAACTCATTCGGCGAAAGCCATGGGTTTGGTCCATACCATTTTTACGGGACCGATAGATATTGGCACCTGTTTAAAACAGTTTGAAAATAACGGGCTTGAATCTATGTGTGAAACTAAAAAATTACTGAACCAGGTTTCAGGCTTAACTTGGATCGAACAAAAGAACCTAACCACGAAAGTTATATCTGAACGTCGCGTGAGCCGCGAAGGTCAAATCCGACTACAAAAATTTATTGAGAAAAAATAATTAGCTGTCTTTTACTGGCGTGTACACAGTGACAAAAAGTTCAGTTTCTTCGATAAGGTCCTCGTCGGGAAACTGCTGTTTATAAAAGGCCGAATACTCACTATGGAAGCGTTCGGGGCTATTTTCAAACCCTATCAATTGCAAAAGTCTAGGATTCGGATCGCCAAAAGTAGTTGTGAAGGCTTCAACAAGCTTTGCTTTTCCAAGTTCTTCTTTTTTCATGTCACAAACCAAATAAGTATGACCCACTTCAGCAACTCGCTCGCTAGTAAGACCCGGCGATATCTTTTCGATGCGGTCTTTTGGTTCACAACTGACAAATACGCCGTTTTTCAAGATCTGCATTGATATAGGATCTAAATAAAGTCCAATCTTCATAAGTTTATTTTACAGAAAGTGACAAGTATTTAAAACAAGATTATAAAAAAATGATGAAATCAATTCACCGAGTTGCAATCGCTAATCGTGGAGAAGTGGCAGTTCGCATCATACATGCCTGCGAAGAGCTCGGCCTAGAGACCGTATTGCTTCATTCGGACGCAGACATCAATTCACGGGCGTACCGTTTAGCGACAAAAACAATTTGCATTGGTCCTGCCTCAACGGCTGAAAGTTATCTAAATATTACTGCTAATATTGACGCTGCTGTAGCTGCCGGGGCAGACGCCGTTCATCCTGGATTCGGCTTTCTTTCTGAAAATGCAGATTTTGCGAAAGCGTGTGAA
>JAYUTU010000402.1:0-3823 GCA_043754975.1 Bdellovibrionales bacterium
AACTTGGTTTAGGAGACGTTGGTGTGCAAGCTTTCGGAGAAGGAAATGAATTCATTGTTCGCTTCCAAGGGGTTTCGGCTGCGACGGATAAGGAAACCAACGAACTGTTGAATGCATCGATCCTAAAAGTTCGTGATCATATCAATAAGGAATTTGCAGCTGCAGGTCCTGATATTCGCCGGGTCGATACGGTAGGACCGCAAGTAGGAGCTGAACTTAAGCGAAATGGTTTTTTGGCCGTATTTTATTGTCTATTGGTCATTTTGATTTATGTGGCGTTACGGTTTGATTACAAATATTCGCCGGGCGCCGTTGTTTGCCTTGCGCACGATGTGATAATTACTTTAGCTATTTTTGTCCTAGTTGGTAAGGAAGTAAACGTTCCGATCCTGGCTGCTATGCTGACGTTAATTGGTTACTCTTTGAATGACACGATTGTGGTCTTTGATCGTATTCGTGAAATGGAAGTTACTTATAAGGGCCGCGGCTTAGGATTTATTATTAATAAAGCAATCAATGATATGTTCGTCAGAACATTAATCACATCTGGAACAGTTTTCGTTTCTGCGCTGTGCTTATATATTTTTGCTGGCGGCGTTGTTTCAGATATTGCATTTGCAATCTGTATCGGTGTGTTTTTTGGAACATACTCTTCTATTTACGTAGCAGCTCCGTTAATCTTAATTATGGATAAGCTCAATATGTCTCCTCAAAGATCGTAGTTTTTTTCTTACAAGCGGGAAGGGTCGTATGCAAATTTGGAAACTGAGAGATTCTCAAACTCCAAAACCAAGTGGACCTTTTCCGGATTTAATAGCCCGTGTGCTTGCGTCGCGCGAAATATCACAGGAAAATTTAGAAACATTGCTGCATCCTAAATTAAGTACGCTGTCTGACCCGAACTCAATGCTCGGCATGGAGAAAGCAGTTGCAAGATTAGTTGCTGCCTACAAAAATCAGGAAAAAATTTGTATCTATGCTGATTTCGATTTGGATGGCACTAGTGGGCTTGCCATTTTAAAGATTGGCTTAGAAAATTTAGGCTTTAAAAATATTGCGTATTATCAGCCAAAGCGATTGGCTGAAGGTTATGGTTTTCATGCGGATGCAGTCACCGAGTTGCAGCACTTGGGCATTTCGCTGATTGTCACAGTTGATGTTGGCATCACATCGTTCAAAGCCTTTGAGCGTGCGCGAGAGCTAAGTGTTGATGTGATTTTAACGGATCACCATTTGCCTGCAGATAAATTGCCTGATGCGTATGTTGTGGTGAACCCCAATCAGCGCGACTGCAGTTCGGGGCTTGGCTATTTATGTGGTGCTGGCGTGGCATTTTATCTTTTACGTGCGCTTAAACGCGCTTTTCTTGAGGATAGTTCGTTACCCAAAAATGAGTGGGATCTAAAAGAAGTTTTAGAATTCTTCTGTATCGGGACAGTGACTGACATGGTTCCACTGGTTCATGATAACCGCGTTTTAGTAAAGCACGGGTTACTTGCGCTTTCTGAAACCAAACGGCCTGGATTAAAAACATTGCTAGAGGCCCTGAAGCTCACGTCCCGTGAACTAACATCCCAAGATGTAGCTATTCGTTTTGCGCCGAAGCTCAATGCACTTTCACGGTTAGAAAATAATATTTTACCAGCCCAAATTTATTTAGAAACAGATTTTAAAAAAGCGCAGCAAATGGTTTCGTTAATTTTAGAAAACAATCAGACGCGGCAAAATTTGCAAGGCGATGCAGAGGCACGGGCTTTTGAGTATTTAGCAACCTGGACTGAGAAAGATTTTGTTTTTGTTTCTTCTGATTTATTTCACCGTGGAGTTATCGGCTTAATAGCTACTAAATTAAGTCAGCAGTTTAACTGTCCAGCGTTTGTGGGTTCAAAAAATTCTGATGGCATGATCGTTGGCAGTGGTCGTACACCGAATGGTTCGGGCATTAGTTTAGTGGAGGCTTTAAAATCTTGCGAGACCGTGTTAAATCGGTTTGGTGGTCATGCAGCTGCAGCTGGTTTTGAACTGCACGAGCAAAATGAAGCTCAGTTGATTGAATTATTTAAACAGCATTTTTTAAGTTTAAAAACGACGCCAAAACCAGTACAGGTGGATTTTGACACGATCGCTGACATCGAGGAAATCAACGAGCAGTCCATGAAATGGCATGATTTTATTGGGCCCTATGGCATGGGCTTCCAAGTTCCACTCATCCAAATTCATTCTGTTAAAGTGGCGTCGTTAAAAGAATTAAAAGGTGGGCATTTAAAACTCACTTTGGGCACAAAAAGTTCTCTGCAGACTAAAGTTGAAGCGTTGCTTTTTTCACCACACGCGCTATTAAAAGAAAAAATTAAAGTTGGCTTGAATTGCCATATTTTAGCAGAGATGCAGTGGAATTATTTTAATGGTCAAAAAACTATTCAGTTATTGATTAAGGATTTACAAGAAATATGAAAGAAAAAGCAGTTGTATTGCTTTCGGCAGGGCTTGATTCCAGCGTTAATTTCTTTGCAGCCGTTCGCGAGTACGACGTTCCACTAGCGATTACATTTAATTACGGGCAAAAAGCAGCGCCTAAAGAAATTGAAAAATCAAAAAAACTTTCAGAAATGCTTCAAGTTCCTCACGTGGTTGTTGATTTGCCGTGGCTTAAGCCATTGGGAAATTCTGGATTGACCCACAGCGAAGGCATCATTCCGAAGGGTCGACAGATTTCGATGGATAATCAAAATACGTCGGAAAAAACGGCTCGGGCAGTGTGGATACCAAACCGTAACGGGGTATTTTTAAATATTGCTGCCAGTTTTGCTGAAAGCCTAAAAGCCAAATTTATTGTTCCCGGGTTTAATGCTGAAGAGGCATCTACGTTTCCAGATAATAGTTTTGATTTTATCAGAGCAACTCGAAAATCCCTGTCTTTTTCAACTGCTAATCACGTGGAAGTTAAGTGTTACACCATTAGCATGACGAAGCCTGCAATTGCTAAATTAGGCGCTGATTTGCAGGTGCCTTTCGAAGATATTTGGCCATGTTATTTAAACGAAGCAAAATGGTGCGGCCAATGTGAATCCTGTCAGCGGGCTAAACGCGCTTTTAAAATTTCACGCATTGATGCCTTAGGGCACTTTGCAGAATTAGGAAAATAATGAAAACCAAATATGTTAGCCAAAAAATAAATTATGACGGATCCCAGCTGTCTCCGCTGTACGGGTATTTGCAACATCAAGTGAGCGGAGATTCCATCCTGGCTTTTGCGGGCTCGTGTGCAATTAGTCCAGAAAAAATGATCGATGCCGAAGATCTGGTGGCCAATGCAAAAATCGAATCGGACTCTATGCTGCATTTTATTATCGAATTATTTCATCAGGATCTAATGACTGCGGTTAGTCTTCAGCGCCTGTTGGTATCCATTGCCGAAGACATTCTTAATTCTACGTCACCCGTCTTAAAAAATAAAAAATTATGGCGTGATGGTGACGATTTGTATTTGGACCAAAAAGAAGATGCCCTGAAATTGACAATTTCAATTGCTTCCAAATCGGCGGTCTCGTGTATGATTCATTTCGGATTAAATATTCGAAATGAAGGCACCCCTGTTGCTACTTGTTGTTTAGATGATTTAAAAATAAATCCAAAGAAATTTGCAGAAGTTCTGATGGAAGAATTCAGCAGTGAATACAAATCCATTTGTGAGGCTACTGAAAAAGTAAGGCCCCTGTAGTTTTATAAACTGCCCCCTTAAATTGTTTCCACAATATTGGGTTACGCAATTTTGGCTCAGGTTTTGTTCCTTCGCTAGCCGATGGAATGCATTACAGTATTA
>JAYUTU010000403.1:0-8674 GCA_043754975.1 Bdellovibrionales bacterium
CTGCAGAAAAAAAAACGTGGCCAGAGGCCGAAGAACTAGTCACTAAAATTAAAACCACGCATGTAAAAATCGCAACCGAATTAAAAGCCTCTGACTTCGTTTTTGAAAACATTCATTCCTTGATCACTGAGCTGGAATCACTTTCTCGTGGAATTCATCTGTTGAAAGACTGCTCTCCGAAAGCATTCGATTATATCCAAAGCTTCGGCGAAAGGCTTTCATCCGTCTTATTTACAGAGGCATTAGCTCACGTTGTGAAAAAAAATAACCTGGCAAAAACGCTGCACTGGTTCGATGCCAGGACTATTTTAAAAACTGATGATCAATTTGCTAAAGCGCGACCGCTGACTGAAAAAATTATTGCCTTATCGCGCGAGCATTTAATTCCGCAGTTAAAAACAGATGTAGTTCTCGTGACCCAAGGTTTTATTGGAGAAACTCTGGACGGAAAGACGACGACCCTTGGGCGCGGAGGTAGCGATTACTCAGCAGCTATTTTTGCTGAAGCCATCGCTGCAGATGTCTTAGAAATATGGACTGATGTTCCTGGCATTGCCACAACAGATCCCAGGCTGTGTGCCGATGCCAAATCTTTAAAGGAAATTTCATTTCAAGAGGCCTCAGAGCTTGCGACTTTTGGCGCCAAGGTTTTACATCCGGCCACACTCATACCCGCTATGCGAAAAAATATTCCCGTATTTGTAGGATCCAGTTTTGATTTCGACAAAAATGGCACAGGGTACTCAGAAGGGACATGGGTCTTAAAAGAAGTTACGGACAGGCCTTTAGTGCGTGCTTTAGCTCTTAGAAAAAAGCAGATTTTAGTAACGCTGTCGACGCCAGAAATGTTGCACAGCCATGGTTTCTTGTACGGAATCTTTAAAATATTTAATGACCACAAAGTCAGTATCGACGCCATCACCACCAGCGAAATCAGTGTTTCATTAACCCTGGATGACAGCACTTTGATGAACACAAAGCTGATTGAGGACTTGTCAAAAACTGCGGATGTGCAGATAGAAGATAATTTAGCGCTGATTAGTTTGATCGGAAACAATATTAATCACACTGCTGGGCTGGCAAAAAAGATATTTGATGCCATCGCCGACATTAATGTGCGCATGATTTGTTTAGGGGCCAGCAAACACAACTTCTGCTTTTTAGTTAAAGAAGACGACGGCCCTACAGTTGTGCAGCAGCTGCATCGTCAGTTTATTAATTAATATAACAATTGAAAATTTAGTGATTGTCTTTTTTAAATTCAAGCAAGGTTTTTTCACTTTGTTCGCACTCTTCCATATAAACCATAAGATCGTCTTCTGTTTTGATGAGTGCTTCCACAACTTTCGAAAGTGCTTTCGCCTTGGCAGCAGCGTCCTGACCCTGAACAGTGCCTAATTCTGCTGTTAACTGGTCTCGCTCTTTTTGGAATGCAGCTAGCTGGCTCTCAGACTGAGTTACCTTACGCTGCAAATCTTTGATTGCTGACTGCAAGCGCTTTGTTTCTTCTTTGTAATTATATTTTGCTTGGCCTGTCTCCTGACTAGTTGCCTGACTAGTTGGTTTGCTAACTTGCGATTCTGGAGTCGTCTCAGTATCAGAGGCTTTGAATTGTTGCTTCAAAGCTCCGCGCTCGAGGCTCCATAAATAATCATCGTACGTGCCTGGGTAAACGTAGACCTGCCCGTTTCTAATTTCTAGAATTTGTTTTGAAATTCGTTTTAAAAAACTACGATCATGGCTGACAACGATGAGAGTTCCTT
This sequence comes from Bdellovibrionales bacterium, assembly GCA_043754975.1. GTDB lineage: Bacteria > Bdellovibrionota > Bdellovibrionia > Bdellovibrionales > Bdellovibrionaceae > Pseudobdellovibrio. The sequence goes on from JAYUTU010000403.1 coordinate 1,764, forward strand.
CAAAATCATTTAGCGCCGATGCCAGAGCCTCAACGGTATCAAAATCCAAATGATTTGTTGGCTCGTCCATAATTAATACGGGATGACGCTGTAACAGAATTTGCCCCAGGGCCACGCGAGATTTTTCACCGCCAGACAGAACTTTTATTTTTTTTCGCACATCATCGCCAGAAAACAAAAGGGACCCAGCCATATTTAAAATCTCTTGCGCTGTGGTACTGCCCTTGGCACCCCTCTGCAGGCTGTCCAACACCGTGTCATCACTGAGTAAGTCCTCGGAAACATGCTGAGCAAAGTAGGAAATCTTCACGTGAATTCCTTCTTTACGCTCTCCACTGAGCATGGGTATTCGTCCTGCAAGACTTTTTAATAACGTGGATTTTCCAGCTCCGTTGTAACCCACAACACCAATCTTCATTCCCCGCGTCAGGTTCAAAGTGACAGAGCTAAGAATAGCTTTCGAACCGTAACCAAGCTCTGCCTTATCAATAGCAAGAACTTCTTTACCCGTTTGTATCACCTGCGGAATTTTAATTTTGGACGTGATTGGCAATTCTTTTATTTCAATTTTTTCCATTTTCTCGAGCTGCTTAATGCGGCTTTGGGCTTGACGTGCTTTTGTGGCTTTTGACCGAAAACGGTCTACAAAGTCTTGCATGTGTTTTCGCTTTAAATCCTGATTGGCCGCTTGCGCTTGTAAAATTTCGGCTAACTTTTGCTTTTGCTCAAAATAATCTTCAATATGGCCAGGAAATTTGCTGATATCGCCGCCTTCGACTTCAACAGTGGCCTCGGTTGTTCGTTTCAAAAATTCTCGGTCATGCGAAATAAGTAGAAATGACCCTTTGTAATCTTGTAGAAAATTTTCTAGTGCCAAAATACTTTCTAAATCTAAAAAATTTGTTGGTTCATCCAGCAGCATAAGATCGGGCTCTTGACCGATCAGATACAGAAGTTTCATGCGCATACGATAGCCGCCACTTAAATTCGTCAGAGGCTCACGAAAATGCTGCTGAGTTAATCCAAGTGACAATCCCAATTGCTTCAAATCCCAGATAGGTTTAAGACAATTTTTCTCTAAAAAGTCTTCTGCCGTATCGTTGAGCTCCCAGTCGGATTCTTGCTCGAGATAACCAATGCGAAGGCCTTGTCGCTTTACAATCTGGCCTGAATCAAAAGTTTCCATGGCAGCAATCATCTTGAAAAGAGTCGTTTTGCCCGCCCCATTTGGCCCAATAACACCGATATGCTCATTTTCATTGACTGATAAACTTGCATTTTCAAATAGCGATCTGCCGCCAAATGACTTTGAAATTTTTTGAACCTGCAGCAAACTCATGCGCTCAACGTAAAGCAAAGTCAAAAAAACGTCAAAATTTATAAATGCCTTATTTGATCGTTAATTGATTGCAATTTAATTGCAATTTAATTGATCTGCTGAATCTGGCAAATGTCTTGCAAACTTTTCTAAAATATCTACAGCAGTCTTACAGAAGTAATACCGCAGTGAAATGACAGTCTTACGCAGACGGAGAAACAGTCCCATGGCTTTTGAAACACACATTTTACAAAAAAAAATAATCAAGTGTCGAGTTCCTCGCAAAAATTTGAATGATGCTTGCCGAATTCGACTTACTTCGGTAGACAATGAGAAAACAGAAAATAAAAAACTATGAAATATATAAATAAGAACTATATTTTTATTATTGAAGACTCACGAGACATACAAAATCTCCTTGGCGAAATGTATGCGGACAAAGGCTATAAAGTAGAATGTGCATCGAACGGATTGGAAGCTTTGCAAAAACTGCGGCGAGCGTTCGAATTGCCGGCCCTTATATTATTAGATATTGGGATGCCTGTGATGGATGGTTTTCAATTTCGCATGGAACAAGAGAAAGATTCTGTTCTTACAGAAATTCCAGTCGTTGTTTTAACTGGAGACATCGATGCTGAGGCCCAATCCATTCGCATGGGGGCTCATGGCCATTTGCAGAAACCATTTTCTCCTTCAACATTGCTCCATGTCGTTGAAAAATACTGCCACCACTAGCTCACAAGCTGTCATGTCCGACAGTGCGTTAACAGCCAGTCGCAAAGATCCAATACGGTCAGCCGTATACGCAGTCGGTGCTGCACCAACTGCTGAATGTCAGACGAAAATGCAATTTCATACAAAGTAACACATTTCAAAAGCTCTACCAGACGCTCTTTTTGCGGACCTTTTGTCAGCGGATAACGCGGTAATTTTTTTTCTTGCTGGGCTGCTGTTTGCACTGCCTGTGTCCACTCAATTTCTGTCTGAGTTAAGTAAATGCTATGACGTCTGCGTGTTTGCTGTTGAAGCTCAATGCTTTTTTGTCTTTCAACGCTGCGAAGTTCCGCCAGTACTACAGCGTGTTCTGCCTCGAAGCGCTTACCATAAATTTTTCCGGCAGATTTTTGCCACGAGCTGCAAAAGTCTTCAAAGTCGATATCTTGATCTTTTTCCTCAAACGATGGATGCGTTAGCGAATGCACAGTAAGCTGCATGGCTTCCAGGGAAAAAACGGACGAGTCCTCTTTGAAATGCAGTCGCAGCATGTGGTGAGCCCAGCTGGCAATATCACGAACAGACTGGGAGCTAATCGCTGCCGAGCGAAATGTTAACTGAAAACTTTCAAAGGAGATACAGTCCATAGGCCGGCTTAAATAGGCATCGAAATTACTTTTACTTCGTTCTGCTTTTGCTAGAGTAAAAAAATCACTCAAGTGAAATGCAAATTGCGAAAAAGAATCCGTCCATAAATTTTCACTTTGACACATTTTGTAAAGCTGAAAGGCTTTTGCCGCATTGGGCTCTGCCTCATCGAGCAAGCCATTAATTTTCTGGGTGATCTGTTGGGGAAAGGATTTCCAGGCATCTTGCAACATGTTCCAATTAGACTATCATGTTTAAAATAAAGAAGTTCGGAATTGATTGCTGAGAATTGTCGAAGTTTTTTACACTTTTAATTTGAGATGATTGCCAGCTGATTCTTGGTCTTTCCCTGCAACGACTTTTGAAATTTAGCATGAGCTAATAATCGCTGCATGACGCTGTCGATACCGTTCACTTTTAATGCTACTAGTTTTGCAACCACTCCAGTCACATGGGCAGTGGCTTGGGAGGTGCCGCTCATGACCCCATACTTATTCTGCGGCAGCGTCGATAAAATCCATTTGCCTGGTGCCGCGATATCCACTGACAGTTTTCCGTAATTGCTAAAGGGCATCAGCTGACCGTCCCTGCCAGAAGCTGCTACTGAAATAATGTTTTTCAGTGAGTAATTAGCCGGATAATATTTTTTCACATCCGAATTAGAAAAGTTATTCCCGGCAGCTGCTACAAAAAGAATATTTTGTTGAAAACTTTGAGTTATAGCCTTTTTTTCGTCCGCACTGCTTTCTCCTCCGCCCCCGGAATAATTTATAATTTTCGCATTCATGGCGTTAGCGTACTGAATCGCTCGGGTTGAGTTTTTAAGATTGTCCTGATTTTTTCCATTCGCATCATAGTACTTAAGGATCATAAGACGTACTGCTGGAACAAACGTGCTTGGTAAGTCTTCTCCCCCGTCGTAGCGATTGAATTCGCGTTTAACAATGCCTGAAATATGTGTTCCGTGACCGATGTCATCACTGACATCATTGTTATTTTCAACAAAATTCCATCCATGGACATCATCGGCAAATCCGTTGCCATCATCATCTAACTTATTACTTTCCTTTGCGTTCCCCGCGGCATCAAGCCCGCTTTCACCCGGATTAGTCCAAATGAAGTTTTTTAAATCCTTGTGATAAATATCAGTGCCCGTATCAATAACTGCAACCACGACGGGTGCAAATTTTTGCTGGATTCGGTTTCGATCTTTTGGTAACCGCTTGCTACTCCGAGTATCAAACGGCGCTGCACTATTTTTATGTGCTAAAAGCAAAATGAAACCGATCATGAAAATATTTTTCAAGAATGCCCCCTGTTGAAATGTGTTTTCTTTTTATGATTCGTATTTGGTAGTTGTTCGCTAGATGTATGATTTTTCTTAGCGTGTAATTGTTCTTAGTGAGTTGTTGTGCACCGATGTGGCTTGTACAATCAGTATAGCAATCAGTGCGCCAGGGCGACGACAACGCTTAATGGATTTGACAGCTGTCTAAGGTGTAACCTGTATGGAAACTTTTAGACAGCTCCATTTTTCTAACAGCAGCGCTATTCTGAGACAGAAATTATGGTTTGTACTTTTAGTTTTGTAATACGAGTTTTGTAATATACGTTAAGCGGCTTTGATCGACTTCAAATTGTTTGCAGCCAGCGTGTATTTATTGCGGCCAGAGTTTTTTGATTGATACAGGGCCGTATCGGCACGCTTTAGCCAACTAGCACCCAACTCACCTTCAAGAAGTTGCGCTATACCCATAGAAACTGTAAAGCTAATATTTAAGTTCCCTTGAATGAATGACTCTTCCCGAAAGCGTTTCTGAGCCACTTCGGCCCTTTGCGCGGCAAGCTCTAACGAATGCCCTGGTAAAATAACGACAAATTCTTCACCCCCGATGCGGGCTACCATTTCACCATCTCGACCAAAGGTCTCTTGCAGAATTCGAACGCATTCCTTCAAAACATAATCACCAATATCATGGCCGTAGGAATCATTAATCTTTTTAAAATAATCTATATCTAAAATCAAAAGGCTTAAGGGAGTTTGATTTATAGGCGCTAACTGCACTAATTTTTTTACATAATCATCACAGCTTTTACGATTGTAGGCAGAAGTCAAATGATCCGTTGCAAGATTGCTATTGGCTGCCACTAATTGCTTTTTGATTGTATCAAGATTCTTTTTTACGGAAACAATTCGGCGTTGACGAATTTCATTTTTCTGACTTTGGTACTCCACATAAGACTGAATAAATTCTCGAGATTTTTGGCGCAAGGATTCAATCGAGTTAGCTTCAACGGCTTCTTTCAGGTCTTTAAGATTACCCGCTAGTTTTTTATCTTTTGAATTTTCGAATTCAATGTCTTCGCTTAATTGATCTGCAAAGTCCCAAACGATGCGTTTAAAATCGTCAAAGGTATTTTGAATGTACGTGTATTCATCGATGCGGTAACTTGAAAAGAACTGGCGGATGTCAAAAAGCGTCTTTTCCATTTTTTTAGGATCAGGATCGATAAGAGCTTTGGACAAATCGTCTAATTTTTCTCGTACTTTACGAATAGAATGCTTCTCGACTTCAAACAAATTTTTATTATAGACATCAATCATGTAAAGAAGTGTCGCTTTATCTTCGGTAATTTGCGGAAGGGTTTGCTTCGCTTCACTGGTATCAGGCCTGATGAACGAAATATCCAGCTGCTCAATCAGTTTAACGATCCATTGCTTCACCAAGACCTCCATCGATCCAACTAACTCATCGGGGTTTTGCTGGTACTTTTAAAGCTATTTAAAGCTAATCTTCTTAAATACTGAAGTGTCTCGTTATAAGAAAAAAATGAATAGAAATTGGAAAACTTGTACACACTTAAACGATTTACGGATTAGGACGCAGAAATAAAAAGAGGAGGGTTTAGAACCCTACTCTTTTTATTTGATTGACACGTAAATGCCTTTAGAAAAAGCGAAGCACTTTTTTTGTAACCTGTTGAACCATAGGGGTTTTTAAAACCCTACGGATCTGTTTATCTAGCTCTCTGACCGCTGGTTGATAAACTGGTGGTGGCCGTCGTAACAGAAAAAACAACGTCATACCAAAACCGATAACACCCGCGGCAACATAGATGAATGGTTTTGGATTTTCTTTAACTGCTTGCACCGTTTTGTTTGAGAAGTCCTGAAGGCTCCCCTTGGCATTGAGTAAAAATCGCTGGGGCGCAGTTGCAATGTCTTTAGCATGTTGAATGGAGTGTGCCGTCGAATCAACACGGTTTGCTAGTCCATTCATGGCCATTTCAAAGCGCTGCACACTTATATCTAGGCTGGTACGAGCCGCAGTGATTTCTTGCTCCTCCAGAAGAGATTTAGTTATATGATTTTGATCCATAAAGATTTCCTTTCGTTGCTGATTTGACTTTGTTTATCGTTGCGCTGGTGATGCTGAAGGCTTCGTAAAGACTTCGTTTAGTTTGATTGAATTTTAAGTCTTCGGTTTTAATTTTCACCAGGGCCTTTCGCGCAAGAATGGCGCCCACACCTGCACACAAAACACTAACGATAAGCGAGCTCAGCCAGTAGCGTTGACCTATAATTTCTCCGAGCCCAATCACTAAGAAAGCAAGAAAAGGCAAAATACTGAGTGCCAGCAGGCCACCAAAAATAGCTACGTGTGCAAAATGCTTCGTTAACTGAGGCTGCAGCTGTTTAAATTCTGTCATAAATAAATTGATCTCGCTACGGACAACGTCCTTGGCACTGCTGATCACGTCGTTAAGTACCGATCCGTACGATGGCTCTTGAAATGCGGGATCTATTCTTCCATTTTGTTGTGAATACTGATATCTGTCTGTAGTTGCCATGAATTCCCTCCTGGTTGATGTTTATTATCGGTCGCTGCTGTGTATTTACATTTATATTTGCATTTATATGTGTATTTAACGTAAATCGACTTTTATTTGAATGATCGATGGAAACCAGTCGTGTGACTTCCGCCCCAGAAAAAACTACAATAGCTGAGTAATAAACCCAGGCCAGTAACACAATAATGGAACCGGCTGCTCCGTAGGCAGACCCAACGGCGTTTTCCTTTAAATAAATTCCGATGCCAAATTTACCGATCATAAATAAAACTGCTGTAACCATTCCGCCAGCCCACGCATGCCGCCAGGAAAGTCTTTCATCCGGAAGAAATTTGTAAATGAACGCAAACATTGATGTGAAAATCACAATCGAAACAAG